>CAUSBF010000006.1:0-22508 GCA_963529595.1 uncultured Campylobacter sp. | reverse complement strand
GCTTTAGGCTACTCAAGCTTACGGCGCAAAGCAATTATAAGCAGCTATGCGGCGAAATTTACGCCAAAGCCTCGCCGCAAGTTTTATTTCAGCACCTTACCCAAAATCCCAGCACCTTTGCCGACGGCGCTGCCGCGAAGCGCGCTTTCTTTTTCTCTCATCACCGCAAATAGCCCGTCCAGCGTCTTTTGCGTGATGTAATCGTTCAAATCCTCGCCCTGCTTAGGCAGATACTCGCTCGCGCCCAGCCCGCGTGCGATATTTTGCACCGCTTCGTTACCCGCGATCTTGTTTTGCACGAAGGAATTTAGCCCGTTATACGCCGTTGCAAAGCTGTTTTTGCTCATCATATCGCTTACGATCGGTCTAAAAACTGCCCGCAGCTTTGCGCCCGATTTGCTCTGCAAATACTCGCTAAGCGCCGTGTCGCCGCCGCCGATGAGCTTTTTAACGTCGGCATCGCTCATAGATTTCAGATCTTGCAAAAATATCTTGCTCGCGCCGCTTACCGCCTTGGTAGCGGCATCATTCATACTCACGACGAGCTCGCGCTCCCATTTATCGCCGCCCACCTTTCTCGCAAGCTTCGCAGCCGCCTTCAGCGAAGGAGGAAGTTCGATTTTAGCGGTCTTGCTGTGGATGTAGCCCTTGGCGAGTTCGGCTACGGCGCGGTTCGTAGCGGAAGCGAGCAGATCCTTGTAGCTTCCGCTTCTAGTAGCACCAAGCGCGTCCGCGCCCTGCTTTAGGATATCCGTCACGTCCGCATGCGCAAGCGACAGAGCCGCAGCGGCGAGCAAAATCATAAATTTTTTCATATTGCAACCTTTGGATAAAATTTGCGCCATTATGCCAAACTGCGGTAAACGCTAGGCGTGCGTAGTGTAAATTTACGCGCTGCGTGGACGATTTAAGATAAAATTTTAGGTTAAATTTAAAAGCGGATTCGGGGTTAAATTTTAAGCGTCAAATTTCAAAGCTAAATTTAACTGGCGGAATTTACCTGCCAATTTAAAGATGAAATTTGGATGCGTCGGTCTTTGTCATGCTTGCGGCTAAATTTTAAAAGCAGCACTACGACGAGCTAAAATTTTAAAACCGCACTGCTTGGCGCTATTTAAATTTACGCAGCGAACGATGCCAGCGCAAGGCGCATAAGGCAAATTATAGCAATGAGCGGCTATATCCTCGGCGCAAACGATTGAAATTTTATCAAAACAACCAAAAGCTCGCCGCAAATTTAAAGAGCTAAATTTAAAAGCGAGCTGCCGCTTTTGACAAAATAAAGCGAGTTGAGCTTAAACCAGCCCTTGATCCAGCATCGCGTCGGCTACGCGGCGAAAGCCCGCGATGTTTGAGCCTAGCACGAGATTGCCCTCCGCGCCGAATTCCTTCGAGGTCTCGTAGCTGGTGCGAAATATGTGGCGCATGATCTCGCGCAGCTTGCTATCGACCTCCTCGAAGCTCCACGACGCCATCTGCGCGTTTTGCGCCATCTCAAGCCCGCTCGTAGCCACGCCGCCAGCGTTCGCCGCTTTGGCAGGGCCGAAAAGAAAGTCTTTTTGCGCGAGCATAAAATCGATCGCTTCAAGCGTACTTGGCATATTCGCGCCCTCGCAAACCATGCGACATCCGTTGGCATAGAGAGTCTTTACGTCTTGCAGATTAAGTTCATTTTGCGTAGCGCTCGGAAACGCCGCGTCGCACGGCACGCTCCACACGCCGTTGCGACCCGCGGGATAGGCGCTTACGGGGATAAATTTTGCGTTAGGACGCTCCTTGATATATTCGCAAAGCCCCACGCGCAGCTGCTCTTTTAGCTTTTTAAGAAGCGCCACGTCGATTCCCTCGGCGTCATAGATAAAGCCCGTAGAATCGCTTACTGTAACGGGCTTAGCCTGCATCTGATATAGCTTTTCGGCGGTGTAGATCGCGACATTACCTGCTCCCGAGATCGTGCAAATTTTGCCGTGCAGCGAATCGCCTCTGGTAGCGAGCATCTCGTTTGCAAAATAGACCGATCCGTAGCCCGTAGCCTCGGTGCGCGCAAGACTGCCGCCCCAGCTTAGCCCCTTGCCCGTAAGCGCGCCGTCGAATCTGCGGGTGAGCTTTTTATACGCGCCGTACATATAGCCAATCTCGCGACCGCCCACGCCGATGTCGCCCGCGGGCACGTCGGTATTGGAGCTGATTAGGCGGTGAAGTTCTAACATAAAAGCTTGACAAAATCTCATAATCTCGCCGTCGCTCTTGCCCTTAGGATCGAAATTTGCGCCACCTTTTGCGCCGCCGATATTAAGACCCGTGAGGGAATTTTTAAAAATTTGTTCAAACCCTAAAAATTTTAAAACGCCCAAATTTACACTCGGATGAAAGCGCAAACCGCCTTTGTAAGGGCCCAGAGCAGAGTTGAACTCTATGCGATATCCCGTATGCACGCAGGGCTCGCCGCCGTCGCTCATATAGACGACGCGAAACATCATCGTGCGCTCGGGCGCCAAAATACGCTCTAAAATTTTATTTTTCACGTATCGCTCATCGCGCTTTAGAAGCGGTATGAGCGAGTATAAAATCTCGGTCGATGCCTGGATAAAGACCTCCTGACCGGGATTGGCACGCTTTAAATTTAGCAGCAAGCCGTCGATGTAAGATTTCATAGTTCCTCCTTTTGAACCGGATTAAATTTTAATTTTTTGGCTTTAGCGATAAATTTTTTCAGCGCCAGCTCCTCGCGGACGCCGATTTTGTAGCTTATAAATTTCAGATAATTTAAAATTTCACGCTCTTTTATGCCGCGCGAAAGGGCGTAGCTTTGCAGGATATATCTTGGAATTTTAATGCGCGAGCGTAAAAATTTCGTCGCCAGGCGCGAGTAAGTCTTATCATTTTTCACGCAGCACAGCCGCCCAAAAACGAAGGGCAAGCCCGTGCGCTGCTGCCAAATTTCGCCCAGATCGTAGAATTTATCCCTGCCCTGTGAAAGTAGCGCCTTTAGAGCATTATCGCCGATTAGTACCTCGCCGCTAAGATCTAGCACGCGAGCTAGCATATTTGAGCTCATCGACGCAGGATCGAGTCTGGGCGCCGAGTTTTTGCGCACGAGTACGCTTAAAACCTCGCGCTTTGCGACGATTCCCAGAGGCAGTCTGCGGTATTTTGCGCGGCGACTTTCGATGCTGGAGATTACTGCGGCGTCTATGCGCCTATAATAAAGATCGGCGCAGAGTTTGCTCGGCACCCCTTTTTTAAATTCTATCGATTTTTTAACATAAGACGGCAGCGGAAGTGATTTTAAAAATACGTGAAATGGGAGCAAATTTAGATAATCGATTTTGCCTAGTAACATAACTTTCTCCGAATTTAGCGCAGGAAAAGAGGTTAAATTCCGGCGCTAAATCGGAATTTAACCAAAAATTTTAAAGTTTATTTGACCTCGGTAATCGGGATGGATTTGTATTTGCTAAACTCCACTATGCCCTCGCCTTTTTTGAAGTGGATACTCACTCCGTCTTTGTTCTCCATATAAATGCCGTCGGCGGCGCGCTCGCGCTTAAGATCGTAGCTTTTGCCGCTATCGTCCTTTAACACGGCGGTATTGAAATCGTCGTTTGAGCTAAGCGATAGTTTTTTACCCTTGTCATCGACAAAATAGAAGGTCTTTGCGTTCTCTTTGGTTATGGTTTTTTCGCTCTGTGCTTGCTTATTCATAGCGCTATCCGGGGATTGGCGGAGCTGGTTTGAGCCGCATCCTAGCAAAACTAACGCCAAAGCGGCGCACGATAGAACTTTAAACATATTTCTCCTTTAAATTTAGGTTGCACTCGTTGATGAGTGATTTTCGGATATCCCAAAGCTTTTGAGAGAGATCCACTTTGTAGCTCTGCGGATGGACGTTGCGAAGGTGCTCAAGCCAAAATTTACTCTTCTGCTCCTTGCTAAAACGCGCGATCTCGCTTACGCTACGGCGGGCGCCTACGAATTTGCCCTCCTTAAAAACGGGACGTAAGAGCTTATGCACGCTGAAATTCGTTAAAATTTTACGCTTGTAGGTGTAAAGCGGATGGAAAATTTCAAGCGGCACGCTCTCATCTATGCTCTCTCCATCAAGCGTGATCAGATCGGCAAGCGCCATGCCGTTATCTTTGTCGTAGAGCCTAAAGACCTGCTTATAGCCCGGGTTGTTGATCTTGCGCGGATCGTTTGAAATTTTGATCTTAGCTATGATCTCGCCATCTTTTTCGATACCGCTTAGCTTATACACACCGCCGAGGCTCGAACTATCTCCGCCCGTAATAAGCCTCGTGCCGATCCCCCAGCTATCGATTTTAGCGTCAAAAAGCTTAAGCTGATCTATCGCGTATTCATCCAGATCGTTAGATGCGGTGATCTTTGCGTTCTTAAAGCCCGCCGCGTCGAGCATCTTACGCGCCTGCTTGGTCAGATACTCCAGATCGCCCGAATCTATGCGGATTCCAAGCGGCTCATGACCGCTGGCGCGCAGCTCTTTAAAAACCGTAATCGCATTCGGCACGCCGCTTGCGAGAGTATCGTAGGTATCGACGAGCAAAAGCGTGCTGTTCGGATAAATTTTAGCGTAGGCGCGAAACGCCTCCAGCTCGCTATCAAAGCTTTGAATCCACGAGTGCGAGTGGGTGCCGATCGCAGGGACGTCAAATTTCTTTGCGGCGAGCACGTTTGATGTGGCGCTGCAACCGCCTATAATCGCAGCTTTTGCGCCGTAGATGCCCGCACTTCGCCCCTGAGCGCGGCGCAAGCCAAACTCCATCACCGAATCACCTTTGGCGCTAAAGTTTATACGCGAGCTTTTCGTAGCGACTAGAGTTTGGAAATTTATAGTATTTAGGATCGCAGTTTCGATGAGCTGCGCCTCCATAATGTTTGCTTTGACGCGGATTAGCGGCTCATGCGGAAATACGATCTGCCCCTCGTCCATGGCGTAAATTTCGCCACTAAATTTAAAGCCTCTTAGAAATTCCAAAAATTCGGGCTTAAAGAAATTTAGACTTTTTAGATATGCGATGTCGTCGTCGCTAAATTTTAAGTTTTCGATATAATCCACAACCTCGTTTAAGCCGCAAAATATCGCGTAACCGCCGCCGCTTGGATTTTTGCGATAAAAAACGTCAAAAACCGCCGTCTGATCGGGCTTCGTAAAAAAATAGCCCTGCATCATACTAAGCTGATAAAAATCGGTAAGTAAAGCCAAATCTTTCATTTACGCCTCTTAAATTGAATCTCGCCTCGTGCAGGAGCAAAAAATCATAGCTTTTTAGCTTCCAGGCTCTTTTTATAAGCTGCAACGTCGAAGTCTTTGACGCGAGCGACGCCGTCATCTACCGCAGCTTTTGCAACCGCCGTCGAGATCACGGCAAATACGCGCGAATCGAAAGGATTTGGGATCACGTAGTCTTTGCCAAATTTTAAGTTATCCTTGCCCAGCATCTTGCGAATTTCCGTAGGAACCTCTTCGCGAGCAAGATCCGCCATCGCGCGAGCGGCCGCAATCTTCATATTTTCGGTGATCTTTTTGGCTCTTACGTCAAGCGCGCCGCGGAAGATATACGGAAAGCCCAAAACGTTATTGATCTGATTCGCAAAGTCGCTTCTGCCCGTGCCTACGATCGCGTCGTTTCTTACTTCCTCAACCTCGCTTGGATAAATTTCCGGTACCGGATTTGCAAGCGCAAAAATGATTGGATGCGGCGCCATAGTCTTTACCATCTCTTTGGTTAAAACGCCCGGCTTGCTAAGACCCAAAAACATATCGGCTCCGTTAATCGCATCAGCCAGCGTGCGATCTGCGGTATCTAGGGCAAATTCTTTCTTTTGCTCGGTAAGATCGGTGCGACCCTTGTGGATCACCCCTTTGGAGTCAAGCATTATGATATGTTTAGCGCCTAAATTTTGATACATCTTCGCACACGCGATGCCCGCAGCGCCCGAGCCGCTGACTACGATCTTCATATCCTCGATCTTTTTGCCGCTGATGATAGCTGCGTTAATTAGCCCTGCACCCGTAATCATCGCAGTTCCGTGCTGATCGTCGTGCATAACGGGGATATCGACGGCTTTTTGCAGCTCGCGCTCGATCTCGAAGCACTCGGGAGCTTTGATATCCTCTAAATTTATACCGCCGAATGTAGGCGCAAGCGCTTTGCAAATTTCAATTATCTTTTTAGGATCTTTTTCGTCGATCTCGATATCGAAGGCATCAACGCCGCCGAATTTTTTGAACAAAACCGCCTTGCCCTCCATTACGGGCTTTCCGGCGATTGCGCCGATATCTCCGAGGCCCAAAACCGCCGTGCCGTTAGTAATAACGGCTACGAGATTGGCTTTATTCGTGTATTTAAACGCAGCCTCGTGATCACCTTCGATCACCTTGCAAGGCTCCGCGACGCCCGGCGTGTATGCAAGCGCCAAATCCTCCGCAGTAGCGCACGGGGTTTTTACATTCGTTCCAATTTTACCGCCTATGTGGTACTTCAAAGCCGCTTCAACGTTTACTTTAGCCATTTTATAATCCTTTTTTGATTAAATTTGAAATTCTCGTTTTAACTTCGTCGCTTCCTAAAATTTCACAAATTTCAAAAATCGACGGACTTACGCTTCCCCCCGTGATCGCGACGCGCAGCGGCTGGGCAAGATCCTTTAGTTTGGCGCCGTTTGCGTCCAAAAACCCCATCGTCCTTTCCTCGCACTCCTTTGCATTTAAATTTGCGCTTAGAGTATCCGCAAATTTTGCGAGTAAGCTTAGCGAACTTTCGGTTACAAATTTCTTATACGCCTTCTCGTCATAGCAACTCGGGCGATTTAGAAGGATTTTAATGCCCTCGGCCATCTCCACTAGCGTTTTTGCGCGCTGTTTGTACTGCTGCGCGATGAGATGTTTTTTCGCGTGCGAGCGAATATCGACGCCGAATTCCACAAGCTGCAAGACAAGCTCATCATCGCTCGAGTTTTTAATATAATGCGCATTTAGCCACTCGAGCTTGGTTTGATTGAAGGTGCTAGCGCTCTTGCTGATATGGTTAGGATCAAAGTATCGCTTCATCTCCTCCATGCTAAAAATTTCATCATCCCCGTGGCTCCAGCCCAGACGTACTAAGAAATTTAGCAGAGCCTGCGGCAGATAGCCCATGCGCTTGTACTCCATCACGTCGGTAGCGCCGTGGCGCTTACTTAGCTTGCTGCCGTCGGCGCCGTTGATCATCGCGACGTGGTAAAATTTCGGGATTTTAAAGCCTAGCGCGTTATACAGCACGATCTGCTTCGGGGTGTTGCTTAGATGATCGTCGCCGCGGATCACGTCCGTGACGCCCATCAGCGCGTCGTCTATCACGACCGTAAAGTTATACGTAGGCGTGCCATCGCTTCTAGCGATGATAAAATCGTCCAGAATATCGGCGGCGTTAAATTTTATCTCGCCCTTGATGCCGTCGTTAAATTCTATAGTGCCGCTAAGCGGGGCTTTTATACGCACGACGGGTTCGATTCCCACGGGCGGCGTGCCGGTAAAGTCGCGATAGCGATTATCGTAGCGCGGGCGCTCTTTGCGAGCTTCCTGCTGCGCTCGCAGCTCGTCAAGCTCGTCCTTGCTCATATAGCACTTGTACGCCTTACCCTCATCTAGCAACTTTTGGACGTATTGTTTGTAAAGATCGAAGCGCGAGCTTTGATACACGATCTGCCCGTCATAGTCCAGATTGCACCACTTAAAGGCTTCCTCAATCGCCTTAGCAGCCTCCTGCGAATTGCGCTTCAGATCGGTATCCTCGATACGCAGCAGGAATTTACCGCCGTTTGCTCTAGCGTAAAGATAACTAAAAAGCGCCGTTCTAAGTCCGCCGATATGTAAATATCCCGTAGGACTCGGCGCAAAACGAGTTACTATCATAAAAATTCCTTTGCAAAAATTACCATTTAATGTTATAATCGCGATCTTGTAATTATAAAGCAAAAAGACTAAATAAAGGTTAAAAATGATAAAGAAACTGCTTTTTTCCGCAATGATCTGTGTTATTTGTGCAAATGCCGAAGTAGTAAATGGCGTCATCGCCGTGGTAGATAATGAGCCCATCACCGGCTACGAACTAGCCAAAGTTCAAAAACTAACGGGCGCTTCGCCACAAGCCGCGATGGAAATTTTAATCGGGCAAAAGCTGCAACAATCCGAGATTAGACGCCGCGGCATCGCGGTAAATGACGCGGAGATCGACGCGAGACTCAAAGCGATCGCCGATCAAAATAAGCTTAGCTTAGACCAACTCAAAACCGCTGTGCAAAAGCAAGGTATAAACTACGATGACTTTAAAGCAAATATCCGCCGCACACTGCTTGAAGAAAAGCTCTATGGCTCGATATTCGCAGACGTACAGCACCGCACGACCCCCGAAAATGTTAAAAAATTCTACACGCAAAATAGCTCTTTGTTTACAACCTTCGATAGCATCACGCTCACCCGCTATATCGCAAAATCACAAGCTCCGCTCGATAAGATCCGCGCAAATCCGAAGCTCCACCCAAGCGACGTGTATGTGATGAAGGGCACCCTCAAGGCCAATCAAATGGATGAGGGGCTAAAATACATCGTCACAAACGTCGAGCAGGGTAAATTTTCGCCGATCATTCCTACGCGCAACGGATATGAGATGTTTTATGTAAATGACAAAAAAGGGCTTCGCACACTTGATTTTGACAGCGTGCAAGACAAGGCGATCGAAGGCTACGTGACCTCTGAGCGCAAAAAAGCGATCGCCGAGTTTAACGACAGGCTCCGCTCAAACGCCAATATCCGCATTATCGAGCGTCCGCAGGCAAAAGCGCAAGGCGCAAAAACCGCCCCAAAAGTTAAAGTGCAAAAAAGGCAGTAAATTTTAAAATCCGATGCCGTGCATTAAATTTTATAGAATTTAACGCCGATAGCGCAATGGCAAGCGCGCAGCTTGTCCGCTCGCGCGTAAAATTTGATAAAATTTAAAGGCTTTGCGGTGATAACGATCAAAAATTTTACCGAACTTAAAAGCGATCCTAGAAGCGGCGGCATAAGCGCTGCAGACTTCGGCGCGAACAAATTTTGCTCCCACATCGATACGGCCTTTAACCTCGTCGCCGTTTGGAACGACGAAACCGGTGGCGAGGAACTAAATTTTAAAATTTATATAAATCTGCTTGGAACAAATTTACTTTTGATGCATTGCTTAAAGCCCCATCTACCGAGCCTCATACGCGATTTGCAGTGCCCAAACCTTATCTTGCAAATCCTTGCGCTGCGTCTCTTCACTCATTTAATAGTATCTCCTAAAAAATTTTATGCATATAAAATGGGGATGCTACCGATAAAATTTAGAAATTTCATACGTTAATTTCTTAGCAGAATTTCGCTTCCTAACATTTCATCGCAGCACGGCGCTAGCGGAGGCTACTCGCGCTATCTGCCGCTTAGATACTCCTGTAGCGTTTTAACTTCAAGCGCGGATTCGTCCTTTATCGAACAGATCGAGCGCGTAGCCGCGATCGCCGCCTTCATCGTCGTAAAATACGGCAGCCTAAAGCGCAGCACGCTCTGGCGGATCTTCGCGGCGTCGGTAGAGTTTGATTTGCTGTCGCTAGTGTTGATGACGAGCGAAATTTCGCCGTTTTTGAGCTTATCCTCGATATTTGGGCGACCCTCGCTGATTTTATAGACAAACTCGCACTCTACGCCGTTTTCGCCTAGCAGCTTGTGAGTGCCGCTCGTGGCGGAGATACTAAAGCCCGCATCCGTAAACGCGCGTGCAAGCTCTACGGCTCGCAGCTTGTCGTGATCAGCTAGCGACAAAAATACCTTGCCGCCGCTTGGAAGCGCATTGCTCGCGCCGATTTGCGATTTGGCAAAGCTCTTGGCAAAGCTCTCGCCGATACCCATCACCTCGCCGGTGCTTTTCATCTCAGGTCCCAGGATAAGATCCGCGCCTGCAAGCTTGTTGAAAGGAAAGACGCTCTCTTTTACGCAAATATGGTTTTTAATACGCGGCTTTAAAATTCCCTTCTCTTCGACCAGCACGCCGAACTCGTCGTAAAATTTCAAAGCCTCGCGCAGACCCCCTTGCCACATTACGCGGGTAGCGACCTTTGCCATCGGAATTCCGGTCGCCTTGCTGACAAACGGCACGGTGCGGCTCGCGCGCGGATTTACCTCGATGATGTAAAGCTCGTTTTCAAAAATCGCGAATTGAATATTCATAAGCCCCACGACGCCGAGATTTAGCGCGATCTCTTTGGTTTGACGGCTTACCAGATCGATCATCTCCGCACTTAAGCTAAGCGGCGGCAAGATACTCGCGCTATCGCCGCTGTGAATGCCCGCCTCTTCGATATGCTCCATTATCGCGCCGATATATACGTCGCGCCCGTCGCAGATCGCATCGACGTCAAGTTCGGTCGCGTCAAGTAAAAATTTATCTATCAGCACGGGAGAGTGGTGACTCACGCTCACGGCTTCGCTCATATACTGCCTAAGCTCGGCTTCGTTGTGTACGCGCCGCATCGCGCGACCTCCAAGCACGTAGCTGGGGCGCACGAGCACCGGATAGCCGATAGCAGCGGCCTTTTCGATCGCTTCGGCTTCACTTATAGCGGTATCGTTTTTGGGCTGCTTAACGCCGATGCTTGCGATAAACTCGCTAAATTTTTTGCGATCCTCCGCTACGTCTATCGTGCGCGCGCTCGTGCCGATGATCTTGGCTCCCACAGTGCTTAGGCGCTTGGCGAGCTTTAGCGGCGTTTGACCGCCGAAATGCACGATCACGCCGTCTGGGTTCTCGGCCTCGATGACCGCTCTAACGTGCTCGAAGTCGATCGGCTCAAAGTATAAAATATCGCTCGTGTCGTAGTCGGTGCTGACGGTTTCGGGGTTGCAGTTATACATTATCGTGGTGATCCCCATATCGCGCAGAGCGTAGCTGGCGTGTACGCAGCAGTAGTCAAACTCTATGCCTTGGCCTATGCGGTTCGGGCCGCCGCCGATGATGAGGACTTTTTTATTATCTTTTGAAATTTTACGGCTTGCGATGGCTGGCGTTATGTTGGTGCTGGAGTACAGATACGGAGTAAGCGCCGCAAACTCGCCCGCACAGGTATCCACTTCGTTGTATTCAAGGTCGATGCCCTGTCTGGCGCAGGCAAAATGGATGTCGTTTTGCGTAAGGCCCAGATTGTCCTTTTTATTGATCAAATTTGCGATCATCTTATCGCTAAAGCCCCAGCTCTTGGCCTGCCTTAAAAGCGCCGCGTCGTTGATGATCTCCATATCGATGCGCTCTTCAAATTTTACGATCTGCTCGATCTGGCTCAAAAACCAGCGATCGATCTTACTAAGCTCGTAAATTTGATCCACGCTCATGCCTGCTCTAAAGCCCTGGGCGATGTATAAAATTCTATCTTGCTGCGCGTTGCGAAGCCCGAAGATGAGATCTTTTTCGCTTAAATTTAGCTCCACGAAGCCGAAGTAGCCCTTCTCCAGCGAGCACAGCGCCTTTTGGATACTCTCTTTAAAGCTACGCCCGATCGCCATCACCTCGCCGATACTCTTCATCGCAGTGCCGAGATACGGGTTTGCGCCGGGAAATTTCTCAAACGCAAAGCGCGGAATTTTAGTCACGATATAATCGATCACGGGCTCAAAGCTCGCGGGCGTGCCGGTGATGTCGTTTTTGATCTCATCCAGGCTAAAGCCCACCGCTAGCATCGTAGCGACTTTGGCGATCGGATAGCCCGTGGCTTTGGACGCGAGAGCCGAGCTGCGGCTTACGCGCGGGTTCATCTCGATGACGATCATCCGCCCCGTTTGCGGATTTACCGCAAACTGCACGTTACTGCCGCCGGTATCTACGCCGATCTCGCGTAAAATTTTAAAACTCGCGTCGCGCATCGCCTGGTATTCTTTATCGGTAAGCGTAAGAGCGGGTGCAACCGTGATAGAATCGCCCGTATGCACCCCCATCGGGTCGAAATTTTCGATCGAGCAGACGATGATGCAGTTGTCCTTATGATCGCGGATTACCTCCATTTCGAACTCTTTCCATCCAAGCAGGCTCTCTTCGATCAAAATTTCATTTATTGGGCTCACGTCTAGCCCATTTTGCGCGACCTCTTTAAACTCGTCAATATTGTACGCTACGCCGCTACCAGCTCCGCCTAGGGTGTAGCTGGCGCGAATAATGAGCGGAAAGCCGATCTCATTCGCCGCAGCCATTGCCTCTTCGATATTGTAAGCGTATTTGGATTTAGGCAGATCCATTCCGATCTTAATCATCGCCTCTTTAAATTTTACCCTATCCTCGCCCTTTTTTATCGCTTCAGGCTTGGCGCCTAGAAATTTCACCCCTGCTAGCTCGCCGCTTTCGTAAGCCTCCATCGCGACATTTAGCGCGACCTGTCCGCCCATCGTAGGCAGGATCGCATCGACGCCCTCGCGCTTTATGATACGCAAAATGCTCTCTTTGGTGATCGGCTCGATATAGGTAGCGTCGGCAAAATCGGGATCGGTCATAATGGTAGCGGGGTTAGAATTTATTAGCACTACGCGATATCCGAGGCTCTTTAGCGTCTTGGCAGCCTGCGTGCCGCTGTAGTCAAACTCGCACGCCTGACCGATTACGATCGGACCGCTGCCGATCAGTAAAATCGTCTTAATATCATCTATTTTGGGCATCAATTTTCCTTTGTAACGACATACAAAAACGCCGGCATCTCGGAGCTCACGTAGGGCTCTACGACGGCGCTTTTGTATAGCTTCCCGCTTTGAATTTCTTTAACCTTCCCTACCGGCACGCCGGCAAAAAAAATTCCATCTTTCCCGCTTGTAAAGACCTCGTCGCCTACCTTGGGATCGAGCCATTGCGGGATATATCTAACCACGAGCTCGTTTTTCTCGCCGCCTGCGACACCAGGAATTTGAGCATCGCCTATGAAAACGGAGAAGTTGCTCTTTTCGTCGCGCTGTAAGATCGCAAGCGGGCGCCCGTCTTTATTTACTAAAATTCCTGCGGTTTTACCCTCACTGATGAGGCCGTAAATTTTGTTTGGGTTAAAATTTTCAAAATTTACGAAGAATTTGTTGTAGTCGTTTAGATTCGCGTAGCTCAGCGCCTTTACGAGCTGGACTTTGGGCTCGTAAATGGAGCTATTTTTATCGATCAAAATTTTATTCAGCTCGCCCGCGAACGTACTAAGCAGCATCGCCGATTTTTTTAGCTCGGCGTTTTCTTCTCGTAGAGCTTTGATCGTCTCTGCCTGATTAAAATGCTCGTTCACAGCGCTTTTTACCCGATCGCTCACGCCGTAATAAACCTCTAAAATTCCTCCTGCAAATCCGATAAATTTGCCGTGGATATACGAGCCGAACGTAAGCGAAACGGCTACCAGCAAAACCGCGACGAGGAGGAGTTTGAGATTAGTCATTTGCCGCTTGTTTTAGCGATTTGATCTCTTCTAGGGCTTTTCCCGTACCGTTTGCGACGCATAGCAGTGGCTCGTCCGCGACGAAAACCGGAAGCTTTACGGTGTCGCTTAGATATTTATCTAATCCGCGAATGAGCGCGCCGCCACCCGTTAGCACGACGCCGTTTTCGACGATATCAGCGGCAACTTCCGGCTGAATGCTCTCTAAAACAAATTTTAACGCATCTGCAATCTCTCTGATCGAGTCTTTGATCGCCTCTCTAACGTCCTCGCTCGTAAGATCGACCGAGCTTAAAAGCCCGCTGATCTGGTCTTTTCCTTTGACCGTGTAGGTAAGGTCTTTTTGCTGTTGCACCGCCGTGCCGATTTTGATCTTAATCTCCTCGGCCGCACGCTCCGAAATAAGCAGGCTATATTTTTCTTTGACGTAGTTAACGATGCTTGCGTCGATCTTATCGCCTGCGACGCGGACAGATTTGGCACTGATGATACCGCCTAAAGAGATAACGCCGATCTCGGTGGTACCACCGCCGATATCCACGACCAGCGAGCCGCGCGCTTCATTTACGGGAAGTCCCGCACCGATCGCCGCAGCCATCGGCTCTTCGATTAGATAAACCTCGCGTGCACCCGCTATCATCGCGCTTTCTCGCACGGCTTTGCGCTCGACCTGAGTTAGCCCGTAAGGAACCGAGATGATGATGCGCGGACTTACGAAAAAGCGGCGCTTGTGGGTCTTTTCGATGAAATACCTAATCATCTTCTCCGTCATATCAAAATCCGCGATAACGCCATCTTTCATCGGGCGCACCGCTTCGATATCGCCAGGAGTGCGTCCTAGCATCTCTTTAGCCTCGGCGCCCACGGCGATGATCCTTTGCTTGCCGTAGCGTTCGTTTTGTACCGCGACGACGCTCGGTTCGTTGATGATGATGCCTTTATCTTTTAGCAGCACAAGCGTGTTTGCCGTGCCTAGATCAATACCCATATCCCTAGAAAATAATCCTAGAATCGAATCAAGTAACATTTATCCCCTTTATGCAGTTAAATTTTGTTTTACAAGTATCGGCTTGGATACGCCATCTACGACCTCTTTCGAGATGATGACATCATAGCCTTTAAGCTCAGGCAGATCAAACATAATATCGATCATGATCTCCTCGATTATGCTGCGAAGTCCGCGTGCGCCCGTTTTGCGCTTGATCGCAAGGCTCGCGACCTCTCTTAGCGCGTCGTCGTCAAATTTTAAATTTGCGCCGTCTATCGCAAATAGCTTTTGATATTGCTTTAAGATCGCGTTTTTCGGCTCGGTTAAAATTCTAACCATCGCCTTTTCGTCGATCTCATTTAGCGTAGCCACTACGTGCAATCGCCCGATGAGCTCGGGGATTATGCCGTAATGCACCAGATCGTCGGCCTCGACCATGTTTAGTAAATTTAAACTCTCTTTTTTACTGCGCTTGGTTTGATTAAACCCTAACACGTTCTGCCCGATGCGGCGGTTGATGATCTCGTTTAGCCCGTCGAATGCACCGCCGCAGACGAATAGGATATTAGTAGTATCGATCTGGATGAAGTCCTGATTTGGATGCTTGCGGCCGCCCTTTGGAGGGATATTTACGACGCTTCCTTCGATGATCTTAAGAAGCGCTTGCTGCACACCTTCGCCGCTTACGTCGCGCGTGATGCTGCGGTTTTCGCTCATTCGCGCGATCTTATCGATCTCATCTACGAATACGATACCGCGCTGCGCCTTCTCTACGTCGCCATCCGCGGCCTGTAAAAGGCGGGTAAGGATATTTTCTACGTCCTCACCGACGTAGCCAGCTTCCGTTAGGCTCGTAGCGTCGCTAATGGCGATCGGCACGTCCAAAAATCGCGCCAAAGTCTGCGCCATAAGCGTTTTTCCGCTGCCGGTAGGTCCGATGAGCAAGATATTTGATTTTGAAATTTCGGTGTCGTCGCCCTTCGCGTCGGTCTGCCTAAAAATTCTTTTATAGTGGTTGTAAACGCCGACGCTAAAAATTTTCTTAGCGCGCTCTTGGCCGATGACGTAGCGGTTTAGCACCTCCATCAGCGCCTTTGGCTTGATAGCCTCGAAATCGATCTCTTTATTTTGATTTTGTATCGCCTCGTTTTGGCCTTCGCTGCCGTGGATAGCGGCGTATGCCATATCGATACAATAGCTGCAGATAGCCGCCGTACCGTCGTCGTTAGGATAGATACGACGCCCGTCCGCGCCCGTCTCACCGCAAAAACTGCACTTATTTGCCATTAAATTTTACCTTTATCTAGCGGAATTCCGCGTTTTGTATTGATTATAAACTCGCACATCTTGCGCACGTTTTGATCGCTCGTCTCGTTTAATAAAATTTGCGCCTGCTCCTTTAAACCCCCGCCTTGGTTGAATAAAAATTTATACGCCCGATTTATCGTCTCGACCGTCTCTTTATCGAAGCGGCGGCGGATGCCCGTTAAATTTAGCCCGCGAATATAGGCGCGATTTCCCTCGGCTAGGCAAAACGGCACCACGTCCTGACTAAGCGCGCTAGCCCCTGCGATCATGCAGCTCTCGCCGATTTGGACGAACTGATGCACGGGGGTAAGCCCGCCGATAACGGCATAATCGCCCATTACGACATGACCTGCGAGCGTGGCGTTGTTGGCTAGGATTATGTTGCTTCCCAGCACGCAATCGTGCGCGATGTGGCAATACGCCATCATAAAGAGATTATCGCCGATGCGCGTAAATCCGTCGCCCTTATGCGAGCCCGAGCTAATCGTGCAAAACTCGTGAATCGTAGCGTTTTTGCCGATGACTAACCCCGTTCGCTCGCCCTCTTCAAAGCTCATATCCTGCGGAATTTCGCCCACGATCGCGTATGAAAAAATTTTAGAGTTCTCGCCGATTTGCGTATCGCCGATGATGCGCGCGCCCTGCTTGATCGTGCAGCCGTCGCCGATTTTAGCCTGTGCGCTTATGAAAGCATACGGCTCGATCACAACCTCGGCTCCGATCTGCGCGCCGTCCTCGATGATCGCCGTGTGGTGAACTTTAGCCATCATTTATCCATTATCATCGCTTGAAGTTCAGCCTGCGCGGCTAATGTGGCGCCGTCGTTGATGTAGGCTTCGCCCTTTAGCACCCAGATGCGTCCGCGATGTTTGATTACGCTGATTCGATACTCAAGCTTGTCGCCGGGGCGGACCGGGTTTCTAAATTTAGCGTTATCGATACTCATAAAATACACGACTTTGTCGCTTAGATCGACGCCGTCTTTCTCCATACTCTTAAACGCCAGCACGCCGCCTGCCTGCGCCAAGCCCTCGATTATCATAACGCCAGGATAGATCGGATGGCCTGGGAAGTGACCCTGAAAGATCTGCTCGTTGTAGGTTACGTTTTTATAGGCCTTGATACTTTCGCCTATGTTGAGCTCTTCGACGCGATCTATCAGCAAAAACGGAAAACGATGAGGTAGGATGGAGAGGATTTCGTTTATATCTATCATTGATCTGCCTTTTTTAGAAATTTTAGAATCTTATCAAATTCTTACTAAAATTTCCCTAACGTCTAAAAATATGCGCGAGAGCCCGTACATTTGAACTGTGGCGGCTCGTATCTCGTCCGTGACGATGATCGGCGAGAGCGAGCCCGCAGCGCACAGGGCGGCGCGAGTTTTATTTTGGCGCGCGAGGCTCGGCGGGTTTTTTAGTATTTCGGATACGCTTTTGAAATTTGATCTTGAAATTTCGTTAAATTTCGCCAGGCTTAAAATTTTAATCTCGCTCTTATCGCTGCAAAAAATTTCGCACTCGCGCTCTATGCTAAGCTTCACGTTTTCGCGCGTAAAATGCGAGCCAAATAGCACAAACGAGGACACTACACGCCCGTCAAATTTAATCCATGCACGCAGCAGGCGGTAGTTTAAAAACCGATCGCGCAGCACGCTAAATTTCACCCCATTTTTTTCGAGCGAGCAAAGCTTTTTGTAAAATTTCAGCTTCTCCTCTACCGAAGCGGGCAAGATTTGCCTATCGATCGGCGACATTAACTCGTAAATTTCGGCATCGGGGGCGGAATTTCGCCTCAAATCCGCCGTCAAACTTCCACCGAAATCCCGCTCGGTCTTTCGCTGATCATTCCGCTGTGCCGCGAGCGCATAGATGCAGCCGCAGTAGTTTTGATGATAGAGCGCGTCTTTTTTCGCGAGCGCAAACTGCTCGTTCGTGCCGCCGTTTTTACGAAAATCGGGCGCGATAAACTTCAGTCCGCAGCGCTCGCAGATGCGCTGTAGCGAGGCGCAAAGCTGAGAGTGCGATTTTTTGGGACTCATTAAAAGAGTCGTGGTGATTTTACGCTCGCCCAAACTTAGCGCGAGCTCGGCTGTTTTTTGCATGCGAAAATCAAAGCAAAACTCGCAGCGCGCGCCTTTTTCGGGCTCATTTTCAAGCCCGCGCGCACCCTGCAGCCAGCCCTGAAAATCATACTCGCCCGGGATAAATTTAATCCCTAAATTCTCGCAAACCCGCTTCGCGTCATGCATTCTAAGAACATATTCGCCGCAAGGGTGGATGTTTGGATCGTAGAAATAGCCTATTAGCGGCTCTTGCGTGAGCTCTTTTAAGCGGCGCAAAAAATAATCGCAATCGACCGAGCAGCAGATGTGAACCAGCAAAATTTAACCCTTTGCACGAAATTTTTGGATATAATTTTACGCTATCAAAATTAATGAGCGGAAAAATGAAAAAATTTTTTATAAACCACTGGCGTAAGTTTGCTTGCGGCGTAAGCGGGTTTGCGCTATTTTACGTGCTTGCGGGCTTTTTCGGCGTGCCGCTTTTTATCGAAAAAGCGCTGCCTAAAATTTTAGAGGGCAGAGCGAGCTTTAGCGTGCAGGATGCCAAATTTAACCCTTTTACCTACGAGCTAAATATTACGCGCCCCGAGCTTAGCACCTTTAAGCCGCTGTTTAGCGCCGATGAGATAAATTTAAAAATCGGTTTTTCAAAGCTTTTTAAAAAGACTCTCGCGGTAGAAATTTTGCATCTCAAATCCCCTAAATTTCACGTCGAGCGCGAACAAAACGGCACCTTCAATTTTGAGCCGCTACTTTCGGAGCAAAAGAGCGAAAACAAGGATGAAAACTCCAGCTTCAACGTCACGCTGAATAATTTTAAGATCGAGCGCGGCTCTCTGGGCTACGTCGATAACTCCCTGAAAAAGCCGTTTTCGCTCATCTCGACCGAGCTAAATTATGAGATCAACGGACTAAATTTAAAGGACGAAACGATCGGCGAGCACGATTTAAGCGCCGTTTCGCGTACATACGACGCGCTGAGCTTCGATGGAGCCATCGACCTGGCGCCTCTTCGTCTGCACGGCAAGGTAGGTATCTCGCGGCTGAAAATCGATCCGTTTTGGCTATCATACCTCGATCCTAGCGGCGTGCGGTTTAAAAACGGCTTCCTTTCCGCCGAGCTGAATTACCGATTGAGCCTCGATGAAAATATAAAATTTGCGCTTGAAAACTCAAAGCTCGAGCTGCAAAGCCTAGAAATTTTGCAAGATCAAAATTTAATTTCGCTGGGCTCGCTAAAAATCCCGAGTTTTAGCCTAAATACGGACGTTTCGGATGAAATTTCAGGCGCAGTAGCGATCCCGCAGGTGCTGCTTTCGGACGCAAAATACGATATGAACGAAACCAAAATTTCCACGGGCTTTGAGGGCGCGCGGGTCGCGGATTTTGCGTTGGATTTTAATAAAACGGGTGCGAACTTGCGGCTAAACTCCGCCGTAAAAAGCGTAGATCTAAACCGCTCAAGCTTTGCAAACCCGCAAATTTCGGTCGTCTCAAACGATACTAAAATCACGGAAAATTTCTTAAAATTTAACGCCGAAGGTAACGATACGGCCCTTCATACGGGCTTTGGCGCCTTTAATATCGCGGATACGCAGATTACACTAGCGCGCAGCGATAAAATTTCACTCGCCGCAACCGAGCTGGGCGCGTTTAGCTACGACAAAGAGGGCGCGCAAAACGGCGTAAGCCTGGAGTTTGCTAAAATTTCAAACTCCAAAATCGCAAACAAAAACGGAATTTTTAGCGGATTTGAAAGCTTCGGCGTGCAAGGGGTGAAATTTAACGTCGCGGATCTCGATCTGGGCGTGGATAAAATTTTGCTAAACGCGCCGTTTTTCAACTCGGAAGTGAGCGTTAACGGCGCCAAAAGCATAAACGATCTGGCGATCTTAAGCGCGATCTCTAAAAATCCTGCGAGCTTAAAAAAAACGGCGAGCTCTAGCGCCGCAAACCAAGCGGATGCAAACTCTACAGCAAGCGGCGCAAATTCGGATTCTAAAAAGCCTGCCAAAAGTCCCGCTTTAAAATTTAAGATCGGCGAGGTCTCCGTAATGGGCGCAAAGGCTAAGATCAGTGAGAGCTTTATCGTCAAAAACAACGTGCACGAGATCAAAGATTTCAGCGCCACACTAAGTGGGCTAAGCTCGAATTTCGCCGAGCCTTTCGGTATCAAAGCTAGCCTTATCACGGGCGAAATCACGGCTAGTGCGGACGGCAAGGCTAGCATCGCGCCGCTTAACGTAGGCGTGAACTTCAACCTAAATGCGCCGAACTTGAGCGTCTTTAACAGATATGCGGCGGAATTTATCGCAGGCTCCATCGCCGGCGAGCTCGCTACGCAAGGGAATCTGAAGCTTTCAAATGCTTTCTCGCTCGAAGGCAAGCTATCCGGCAAGGGCTTGGCGTTAAGCTCGGGCAGGGATAAAATTTTCTCTCTTGCGTCGCTAAATATCGCGCAAATCGCGCTGAGCCCAAACTCCCTCACGCTAAATAAGATCGCTCTTGGCTCGCCCGCAACAAATATCTCGCTAAATAAAGACAGGCGTTTAAATTTAACTTCGCTGATAAAGCCCGCTGCGCAGGCAAAGCAGGCCGCAAAGCCCACCGAAGCTGCGCCTAGCAGACCCGCGAAAAGCAAGGCAAACTTTGCGTGGAGCGTAAAAAATATCTCGCTTAGCGGCGGAAGTTTAAATTTCACCGACGAGAGTCTAGCAACGCCCTTTAAACTGCGCATCAGCGATATGAAAGCAAGTATCAGCGAGATCAGCCCGAAGCGAGCGGCGGATATCAAATTTAGCTCGCTCGTAAGCGGAAGCGGGCTAGCGAACATCACGGCGCGCGCCTATCCGCTGGATTTTAAACGCAAAAGCGATATAAACGTCGTTTTAAAGGAGATCCCGCTTGTACCCGCATCGCCCTATACCGCCAAATATATCGGCAATGAAATCGCGGGCGGTAAGTTAAATTTAAAACTTGCCTACAAAATCGACGATGGCAAGCTAAACGCAAGCAATGATCTAAATTTAGACCGCTTCGAGCTCGGCAAAGAGGTGCAGAGCAAGGATGCGCTGAGCCTTCCGATCGGTCTAGTCGTATCGATCCTAAAGGACAGCGACGATCAGATCGATATTAGCCTGCCTTTAAGCGGCACGCTGAGCGATCCGAAATTTAGCTACGGCGCGCTGGTTTGGGGCGCGGTCAAAAAGCTGCTATCTGACATCGTGTTAAGTCCGTTTAGATTTATGGGAAAGATCGCGGGCGTAGATACGAAAAAGCTCGAAAGTATCGATTTTGAGGCGGCGAGCAGCGAAATTTTAATCAGCGAAAACTCTAAAATAGATGATTTAGCCAAGGTCGCAAAAGCCAAGCCCGAACTTAAGATCATTCTAAACTCTGCGTATAACGAAAAGCTCGATACTCACGAGTTTAAAAGGCGCTCGCTGCAAAATACCCTCACGCTGATGTCTAATAAACAAGGTCTCTCCACGGATGAAGCCATAGCGGCGCTTAAGATCAAATACGGCATCAAATCTGGCGGCGATGAGGCGATGGAGGAGCTGATAGGTGCGCAGAAATTTACCCCTTCGCGTCTTGATGAGTTAGCCCTTGTCAGGGCGACTGCCGTGCAAGCGGCACTCGTGCAGCGCGGCGTAAGCGCCTCCCGCATAGAGATCAAAAAGCCGAGCGAAGCCGAGCTCAAACAAAACAGCTTTATCCCGCTAAGCCTAGGCGTAGAGAGGTAGTGTAAGCAAAATTTGGCTATACTAAGCGGATTAAAATTTAAAATTTAAGGAATGGTGATGATAAATATAGGAATTCACGGCGGAAGCGGCAGAATGGGCACGATGATCTACGAATGCCTGAAAAATTTCGATCAGGCGCGAGCAAGCGTAATCTACACGATTACTCCACTTGATTATACGCCAAGCTGCGCCGTAGTAAGCAGCTACGACGAGCTTTTTAGCAGCTGTGACGTCGTGATAGATTTTACGATCCGAGATGGCGCGATAAGCTTAATGAAATTTGCGCTTTCGCACCCAAAGCCGCTTTGCATCGGCACGACGGCTCTGGGTGATGAGGGCGAGCGGCTACTGCGCGAATGCGGCGCGAAGATGCCCGTGCTGCACGCTACGAATATGAGCCTGGGCGTCGCGGTGCTAAACAAGCTCGTAGCGCTTGCTAGCAGGAGCCTGCGCGATTTTGACTGCGAAATTTTAGAGATGCACCACCGCCACAAAAAAGACGCCCCGAGCGGCACGGCGATGAGCCTCGCAGAAAGTGTCGCAAGCGCGCGCGAGCTAAACTTAAAAGACGTGCGCGTAAGCGGTCGCGACGGGCTCATCGGCGAGCGCAGCAAGGACGAGATCGCCGTGATGTCGCTACGCGGCGGAGACATCGTCGGGCGCCACACCGTGGGGTTTTACGGCGAGGGTGAATTTATCGAGCTAAATCATACGGCGACTTCGCGCGCGACCTTTGCCAGAGGCGCGATAAAGGCCGCAGTTTGGCTAGCGCCCCAAAATAGCGGGCTTTACGGCATCGACGACTGCTTAGGAATCTAGGCCTTTGCGGCTAAATTTAAGAGGAAAAGATGCCTACAAAAGATGAAATTTTAAATTTTTTGCGCGAGCTAAAGCCCGAGCTTGAAAGCTTTGGAATTTACAAAGTCGGTCTATTCGGCAG
>CAUSBF010000005.1:0-23095 GCA_963529595.1 uncultured Campylobacter sp. | reverse complement strand
ATTTTATGCGTTTATTATAGATTGAAATGACTAAATCAAAGATGTCAACATTATTTTTGGCATATTTTTTAATAATGACGGCAGCTTCTTTGCAAGCACCCAACAAATATTTATTGTGAAGCAGTGCAATAGAATTTTTAAGTTTACCGAAGCCCGGCATTTTCGTTGCATCACAGTCTAAGTTTTCACATAGTTTTTTACAGATTACACTTTCAAGATACATTTAATCATCTTTTGTTATAATGGTACCAATTTGGAGGTCTCATCGCTATGAATTAAGCGAGTATCCGAAAGGAAAGACACTCCAAATTCTATATTTTCATTCAAAATTTCACTCATTGTGTTTCCTTGACTTATAAAAAATCGCAAGCTACGCGGGCTAGTCTAGCAAAGAATATCGCCACTGCCGTATTTGTGGCAGTATTGTAAAGTATGCTTTTATTCATTTTCTCAAAGATTTCTCCCTATGCTGTAAATTTACTATCAGCCAAACTCATGCCATAAATCCCTTCTTTAGCTATTTCTCGGCATTACGCCCAACCTTCTCATTTCAATTCGCGCATAGCGCTTTTACGTAATCCGCCGGCTCATATCCGCGCAGTTCAAAAACGTCTAGCTCGCCGTTTTTATCGGCGTCCGGTTCGTCAAATTTTGCCGTCCACGCCGCGCCCGCCAAGAGTAGTGCAAAAAAATATAATCTTTTTCATCTACGCCTTCCGTTTGAAATTTTAAACGCACAGAACACGGCTAAAATTTCATTGCAGCGCGATATTATCCGCGTGGATCGCGTCATCGTCGCTTTTGTAGCCTAAAGCATGCTCTATCTCATCGCTTTTTGCGCCCGCTATGCGCGCAAGCTCGCAGCTTGAATAGTTGCTAATGCCGTGCGCCAGCAGCTTGCCGTCGGTCGCGCAGACGTTTACGATCTCGCCGCGCTCAAACTCGCCGCGCACCTCGGCAATCCCGACCGCAAGCAGGCTTTTGCCCGATTTTATCGCCTCTGCCGCACCCGCGTCGATAATCACCGCGCCTTTGCTAATCGCGCCGTATGCGAGCCAGTATTTACGCGAGCTAAGCCGCACTGCGCCCGCGCTAAAGAGGGTGCCGACCTCGTCGCCCGCCGCTATTTTAAGCAAAATTCCGTCCGTACGCCCGTTTGCGATGATCAGGCTAGTGCCGATCTGATTTGCCATTTGCGCCGCCGCGATCTTGGTCGCCATGCCGCCCGTGCCGAATTTACTGCCCTCGCCGCCTGCCATTTTGACGACGTGCTCGTCGATTTTTTCGATAAAGCTTAAAAGTTTTGCGTCCGCGTGCTCGCTCGGATTTTTGTCGTACAGCCCGTCGATATCGCTTAAAATCACGAGCAGATCAGCATCGATTAGCCCCGCTACTAGTGCACTTAGCGTGTCGTTGTCGCCCACTTTCAGTTCATCTGCTACGACGGGATCGTTTTCGTTTATGATCGGCACGATGTCGCGCGAGAGTAGCTCCGCGCAGACGTTTCGCACGCTAAGATAGCGCACCCTGTCGCTAAAATCGCCTCGGCTTAACAGCAGCTGCGCGATAATGCGGTCATGCGCCCAAAATAGCCGCTCGTAAAGATGCATCAGTGCGACCTGTCCGACCGCCGCTAGAGCCTGCTTGCGGCTTAAAATTTTAGGTCTTTGCGCGATGCCTAGCAGCCCCATGCCCGCGCCCACGGCACCCGAGCTTACCAAAGCCACGCAAAAGCCCGCATCTTTTAGCTTGCAAATTTGCGCGACTAGACTTTTGATGAGTCGCTCATTTATCGAACCGTCCGCATTGGTAAGCGTTGAGGTACCGATTTTTACGACGATACGTTTTGCGCCGCCCAAAAGCTCTTTTCTACCCATTTTCCGCTCCGAAATTTTTGAAAATTATATCGAAAACGGCTTATTTTAAATTTTATGTTTTAAGCTGAGTAGATGCGAGCTTTGGTTAAAATTTATTCCCGAATAAAATTCGGCAGCTTCTAAATACGAGAGATAAAATTTTTTGGGTAAAAGTTTGATTATAAAGTAGTCGTATTTGGCGTAGTAAATTTTCTTATAAAGCGTAGAGATGGTCTGTCTATGAAGATCATAACGGGAGTCCGACTCCCGTTATCGTGTGAATTTTGCTGGCTTAAAATTTGCCGAATTCTTGCTAAGGCGCGGCGTTGAGGTTTAGCTGCATCTGAGCGTCGTCGCTAACGAGCAAAATTTTCTTCATTTTAGCCTACTTTTTGGTGGCATTGCCTTCTTTATTTTCTACTTTCGGCCCTACGTAATCCTCCCCGAAATAAGCCTTTTTTATCTCTTCTTTTTTGATTGCGGCTTTCTTTTCGTAGATCTTGTATTCAGGCTTCCAGTAGTTTAGCATATTGTTTAGCCCGCTGTGGCCTACCTCGGCGTGACAGCTAGCGCAGGCTAGTTGCTTATCCGTATTTAGCAAGCTTTGATAGTGAGCGTGCATCTTTTGAGCTTGCGGGCTCGTTAGCTTATTATCAACTAAATTCGTATGGCAGCTAACGCAACCGTTATCAAATACGAAGTGCTCTCTTTTCTCTCTATTTTTATGCCAGTCTATAGCCTCTGGATCTTTAAAGAAATGAACGTATCCCTCCATTAGTCCGTTTTTAGCTTTAGTTAAAACGTATTTGGCTAGATTGTCGTGAGGTATGTGGCAGTCTACGCATTTAGCCCTTACTCCGCTTTTGCCTTTACCGCTATGTACGTCGTTACTATAAGCTATAACCATAGGATCCATCTCGTGGCACACTACGCAAAACTTCTCTCCGCTAGTTTCTTCTAGGGCGTAATGCACGGGAAGTACCACCAAAAACCCTATAATGCCGCTTACTAATATAATAAGCGCTAGTACTTTCTTTGAAATTTTCATGGCGTTACCCCCATCCATTGCGGAACTTCGTGTTCGTGGCACTCCGTGCACATATTGGTTGATTTTTTATGCTCGTTGTGGCACTCGTCGCAGTATAGCGTAGGGCCGTCGTGAACCGAGTTGTGAGGATTTACTTTTAGCAGATCCATGTATTCTAGTCTTTTAGCTATCTTTTTCTTGTCGCCGTGACAGGATATACAGCCTTTATCGCCTATGGATTTAAATTTACTAGCGTCGTTTCCTTGTCCTTCGTGACAATCAAGACAGGTGAAGCTTAGCTTTTCGTGATGAGGCTTTAAAGGGTGTTTGGCTCGCAGCTCGTCGGTGACGTTAAGATCGGCTAAAGACGTTATCTTTGCGCTTGGTGCACCTGCGCTAAATGCAAAAGAGCATAATAGCATAGATGCGCACAAGGCGAGAAACGCTTTATGTTTCATGCGAATTCCTTTCGGATGTCAAATTTACAAATTTAACTGCAAATTCGGCTTTAAATTTAAAAGTATCGCAAGCTGAATTCTCGAATTTAATCTTAAATTTAGCCTGCGATATGAAATAAGATTTGAAAGTATTTCGAGGCGATTTTTTGGGGTTGCGCGGCTAAAATTTTGCGCAGGCTAGACAAAATAGTCTGCCAAGCAAAATTTTAGCAAGCTCCGCAAAAAGCGTCCGAAAGACGCCGCAAATTAGCCTATATTCTCACCGGCTATCATACCAAATGTTAGACAATCTGCGATCGCCACGCTACCTAAGCGGCTGGCTCCGTGTACGCCGCCCGTGATCTCGCCTGCGGCAAATAGTCTTGGAATCGGCATCTCTGTTTGTAGCGAGATAACCTGGGCTTTGGTATTGATATCGATACCGCCCATAGTGTGGTGAAGTTTTGGCGTACCGCGCATAGCGTAGAAAGGTGGTTTAGAGATATCTACGCCGTTTGTAGTGGTTTTATCCATCGGTTTGCCAAAGTCTTCGTCTTTACCTGATTTAACGAAGCTATTATATCTCTCGACGGTCTTTTTTAGCTCTGCAGCAGGGATTTTATAAGCCGCCGCTAGCTCGTCTAGGGTTTCAAATTTCTTTAGTACGCCCGATTCTAGCGGTTTAGTGTAGTGCTCAGGTATGACCATGTTTTTTACGCCCTCGCTATCGCAGAAGTTGATAGGATAGATATCAGCTTTTGCGTCGATTACTTTAAACATAGCTTGAGAGCGGGTGCGGCGGTCCGCTAGCTCGTTCATATAGCGTTTGCCGGTTCTTGGATCCACTGAAATTCCGTAGCGGAAACTTCCGTTTACGTTAAACATAGAGCCTACGCCGAAGCCTTTTTCATCAGGGCATGCCCATGGACCAAACTGTATCCAGCTTAGCTGAACTGGAGTTGCGCCGATCCTAAATGCCTCTTTCATAGCGCCTGCTGTTGCGCCCGGGTGGTTGGTGCTATCCGTAGTAGGCAAGATAGACGGATCTTGGACTTGTCTAAAGAATACGTCGCGGCAAAATCCGCCTGCGGCTAGTACTACGCCTTTTTTAGCTTTTATAGTCTTTTTAGTTCCGGTAGTGTTTTCGGCATCGTCTTTTTGGCTCTTTGAGTCAAATTTATAATCTTCTCTGATGATCACTCCGTCTACGCCGCCGTCTTCGCCTAGGACGAATTCGTCAAATTTAGCTCTTTGTCTTAGCTCGCAGCCTTGTAGGTTTTTAAAGTATTCTACCATCGGCTGAACGATACCTGAGCCTGAGCCATTAGCTGTTTGAAGCGATCTAGGTACGCTGTGTCCGCCTGCGTGAGTAACTTTATCTATGTATTTAGCGCCGCATTTTAAAGTTAGTTTATATGCGTCTTGCGCGCGAGTAGCGATGGTGTCGATTAGATCTACGTGGTTTAGGCCGCGACCGGCTTTTAGGCAGTCTTTGATAAATAGCTCGTTGCTATCTTTGATGCCTTCTGCTTTTTGCTTGTCGCTGTTTGGAACGGCGAAAATTCCGCCGTTAATTACGGAGTTACCGCCGACGCGTCCCATCTTTTCTAGGATTAGGACTTTGTTGCCCTTTTCGGCTGCGGTGATACCTGCTGCAAGTCCTGCAAAACCGGAACCAACGATAACTACGTCCCACTCTTCGTCGAATTTGACGTCTTTAGCGTTAACCGCAGCGTTTGCGTTTACGGAGCCGAGCGCTAAAGCACCCGCGCCAACTAGGCTCATTTTGAGCAGATCACGTCTTGAAACTTTTTCCATGATATCTCCTTTATTTTACCGTTATACGGTTTTTTTGATGCCTAATTTTGGGAGAATTATAGCCAAAGTTAAATAAAAGCAAAATAATATTATTTAAAAATTGTTTTTAAATTTTAAAAAACCGCCGCCGCTAAAAAGCCGCTTATCGGCTGCTTGCTAGTTCTAAATTTAGTCAAATTCTAAATTTAAATCTCTACATAAAATTTTGTGCGCTATGAGAGTGTATTCTAGGCCGGATAAAAGACCCGCTAAAAGCAGGTCTTCATTTCTCGCAAAGCTTGCCGCATGCGTCGGCGCGGCATCTGCTGCAGTGAGTCATTTGATGAATGGAGCCGCCGATTAGCTTTCGTATACTGCAAATTTCTTCGTTTGATGGCGATTTGATATTTGCAAAAGGGGTGCCATGCACGGGGATCATCGCCATGCAGTTCATGATATCGGCCTGCCACTCTTTGGCCTTTTTCGCGATACGTGGGACGTGATCCATATTGATGCCGGGGATTACGACCGTATTGATCTTTACGATCATGCGGGCTTCTTTTAGCTTGCGAATCCCTTCCTCTTGGCGCTCCCCAAGAATTCTAGCACCCTCTTCGCCGTGATAAATTTTGTTTTTGTGGCGCACCCACGCATAAATTTTGCCGCCCACGTCAGGCGTTACGGCATTAACGGTTACCGTCACGTGGCTCACGCCGATTCGCACGATATCATCCACGTGCTCGGGCAGGGACAGGCCGTTTGTGGATAGGCAAAGTAGGGCGTGAGGGAAGCGGGCTTTGCATTTTTCAAAGGTAGCTAGGGTCTTGTCGGCATCGCACATAGGATCCCCGGGTCCTGCGATACCGATGACCGAGATATCTTGTCTAAATTTAAATAGATTTTCCACGTATAGCGTGGCTTCGTCCGGGCTTTGCACCCTCCCCGTTACGCCGGGTCGATTTTCGTTGGCGCAGTCGTAGATGCGGTTGCAAAAATTGCATTGGATATTGCAATTCGGCGCTACGGGAAGGTGCACGCGCCCGTAGGCGGCGGACGCTTTTTTGCTAAAGCAGGGGTGGTTGTCGAAGGAGGGTTTGGCGAAAAAATTCATCAATCTTTTTTCCTTCCGAATTTGATGGCGTCCGCGTGGCAAACATCCATACAATCGCCGCAGTTCGTGCAGTTCATCTCGTCGGGCCTAGTGCCCATTTCGCATTTGCGCAAACAGGCGTTGCAGTTATCGCAGGCATCCGTTTTATAAACGCGAAATATTGAAATTTTACGCAGCAGCTCCATTATGCCGCCGCTAGGACAGGCGAAGCGGCACCATAAATTTGCGACGATCAAAGATGCAGCGATGAGGGCCACGACTACGGCAGTGCGAACCGCCCAGTACCAGTCGGAAAATTTAAAGGACATGATAACGGCGTTTAGGTACTCGTCGCTGGTGCGGATAGGGATCATGACGCGAGGATTGCCGTAGATGAAATATACGCCCGCGCTAAGCAAAACGGTTAGAACCATGCCTATTTGCGCATATTGTAGCTTCCTGTTATTTTTTAGCTTGAGCTTAAAAGCGGCAAATTTGCCCAGCATTTGATTGACGAATCCGCCCGGGCAAAGCCAGCCACAAAACGCGCGCCCAAGGAAAATAACCAGCACGGGGATAAACAGCCAAAAGCCGAAAAAGACGGTCGCGAGCCGCCCCCAGCACGTGACGATCGGACAGGATTGGCAGTTTACGAAAGGCACGATAAAAGGGCATCTAAAAATCCCGTAATACGCCCACTGCCCGATCGCACCGATAAAAATCAGCTGCACCAAGCGACGAATTTTAGTTAGCCTAGAGACTTTTTTCATCTTTGCCATATTTACGATACTAAACATCTTTTACACCAAACCTTTCTATGAGTTCAAGCCCGCGCGCCGAATGGATGGAGGTAAAGCCGTGTCGCTCGAAAATTTCCTGCCCCTCTACGGAGCAGACGAAGTCCGCGAAGTCGTCGGCCAGCTTCTCGTCCTTTACGTACTTCATGATATTTAGCGTAAAGGTAAGCGGCCCGGGCGGGATGAGTTTCTCGTCGATAGGCATATATTCGATCTTGTCTTTAAACCTATCGTGCGTCGTTAGGCGCTTTTCGATTATGGACGCATCGCCCTTGCCATCTACCAGATCGCACATCATCTGGATGACGCATGAGCCGTTGGCAATCATATTTTTCATAACGGGCCCCGTGAGACCTGAATTTTTCAAAATTCCCTTTACCGGTCCGCTACCCGGAGGCGATGCCCTTAGCGGCAGCATCACCCGCACGCCGGGCTCTGCTAGATCCTTCAGATCGCGAATGCCCGCAGGATTGCCCTTTGGCACTACTAAAACGTAGTCGGTAAAACATAGCGGTCTAAAGCGGAGGCTAAGGCCAGCCTTGCGCAGTTTTTTAGACAGCTCCAAAACGCGAGCGCCGAAAACCTCCGTCTTGCCTTGCAAGGCTAGCAGCGACTTTCCGAGCGCACCCGCAAAGGCGCCGGTGTATTGGATATTATGTCCCGTCCTTGACTCATAAATGGCGTTTAGCTCGTTAAATGCTTCGGACAGTCCTCCGCACGACCAAACCTGCAGCGAACCTGGCTTAAACGGCGTATAGCCAGCGAGCATCGTTTTCGGTCCGGCGATGGCGGCTGCCGCTAAAGCTCCTTTTAAAAAGCCGCGACGAGATTCGTCTATCTCCTTAAATTTCATACAACCTCTCCTTTCTTTGGTTTGTTTTTAAATTTAGAAAATTTTTAATTTTAAAATTTCAAATAAGACCTGCTAAAGCAGCTCTATAAAGGCTTCCAGCCGCGTGCGTATCTGCCCGACATCCTGTTTTGAATAATCGGTCTCTAGCGACATATAGTTCGCTCCCGCTTCGCGGCTCGCCTCTTTGATCTTGTTCGTCTCGATCGCGTAGGTGTGGCAGCCGCTTAGCACGACGTCGATGACGCCGTCTGCTTGATATTCGCGGATAAATTCCTTGATAATATCCGAGCGTGCGTCGTTTTGATACATCACCGAACAGGGGATTTTAAGGTAGCGCTCGGCGATATTTGCGACCAAATCGCCCTTAGTTTGTACTTGGTTTTGATAGCCTTTGGTGCCGGAGCAGTTTTCAAATGCCACTACGTCTGCACCCAGCTCCTCAATCTGCTTGATAACCTTTTCATACACGCCTCCGCTCGGACAGCCTGTGATGATGATCCGCTTTTTACGAGTTTTCGGCGGCGTCATCTCCTTTGCGGCGGCTATGTAAGCGCGTATCATTTTAAGCTTTTCGCGTTTGTCGTATATGAAGTCGCTCGCAAATGAAATTTGATGAATTTCGCTGCCCGCTACCGGCATCGGATTTAGTTTGCCAAGCTCTAAAAGCTCCAACATAACATCACGCTCTTCGTTGTAAATTTGCACCGCATCAAGTAGCGCTTCATCCATGATTTTCGTATTAAATTTTTGCTCCAAAACTTTGCGAAATTTCCTAAGCTCATCGGTAAAAAGCTCCAAACTCTTGCCGCCAGTCATATTCGGCAGTTGCAGTACGTGGACGTCCTTATGCTTTGCAAGCAGCTCATACATCTTTTTCTTGCCGTCGCAGGTCGTTTCGCCTATGACGAGATCGCTAGCGTTCATATAGGGGCATTTTTTCGTAACCGCGTAGCCGTAGCTTGCTTTGATTAGCGGGCAAAGATTGCGCGGAAGCTCGGCATGAGCGGCATCTATCGGGCTTTCGTCATAGGCGCAAAGCCCAACCGGCACGGCGCCCGCGGCGTAAATAAGCTCCTTCGGCGAATAGGTGCAAAACATCCCAACTACGTGTTTGCCTTGCTCTTTTAGATCGTGCAGAGCCATTGCGTTACGCTTTTTAAGCGCGTCAAAATCCATCTTCATCTCGTCTCCTTTGAAATTTCGTTTGCTTTGCGTGCGCCGATAAGCGAAGCGCCCATCGCGCCGCAGTAGATTGCGTTTTCGTGAGTAAAAATTTCAGCCCCCAGATGCTCGCCTAGAAGCTGTTTAAAGAGCGGCACGTTGCTAAGCCCGCCGCTTAAAAAGTAAATTTGATTTTCCAGCCGTTTGATGAGTGAGGCGACCTTGTGCGCGGAGGAATCCACGATAGCGTAGGCGATCTCGCTAGTTTCAGCCCCATTTGCGCTTAGCGAGACGATCTCGCTTTCTGCAAAAACAGTGCACGTTGAGCTAATTTTGATCGCGGTATTTTTTCGAGCGGTTTTGTAAATTTCGCTAAGCTCAAGCCCCAAGCGGCCCGCACTGATCTCTAAAAATTTACCCGTGCCCGCCGAGCATTTGTCGTTCATGATAAAATCCGCTGGTTTGCCGTTTTCTATTTTGATCGCTTTGGTGTCTTGCCCGCCCACATCGATGACGGTGCAGTCTTGCTCAAACAGAAAGTGTGCCCCAAGCCCGTGGCATAAAATTTCGCTCATGCTAAGCTGCGCGTACTCTACGCTAACGCGTCCGTAGCCCGTAGCCGTCACGAAGCCCTCTACGTAGCCTTTTTGCTCTAAGGCTTGCTTGATCTGGCGCGCGACCTTGACCGCGCTAAAGCCGCTTGGCAGCAAAAATAGCTCGCAAAATTCGCCGCGTTCGTCCATAACGGCGACCTTTGACGACGCCCCCGCCGATGTCGATACCGATAGAATGCATAAAATTTTAAATCCGTCGAAAAATATTTCTACACCGTAGAACTTTAGCGCAATCTTAGCTTTTTAAGACTTTTATATCGCTGAAATTTAGCGCTCGCAGGCGGCGCAGATTAAATTTAGCCTCATGCCGCGTTTGAATTGGTTTTAAATTTAGATTTAAATTTAGCGCTCGCGGGCGATTAGAATTCCGCTTAAAATCACCACCGCAATGCCTGCTAGCACGATCGGACCGGGCAGATGATCGCCTAGCATAATGCCGAGTGCCATGCTAAATAGGATGTCGCTGTAGCTGATCGCGGCGACTATGCCCGCTTTGCGTGAAGCGGCGTAGGCGCGCGTCATGTAAATTTGAAAGTAGATACCGCTGACACCCAGAAGCGCCACGAGCACCCAGCCAAAAAGGCTTGGCGGGTTGAAGTAAGCGAGCTTCGCTAAATCCGCGCCGCTGAAAAGTCCTAAAATTTTAACCTCGCTACCTTCAAGCACCCAGCCCGTTATCATCATCGTAGCACTTAGAAAGGTGGCGGACGAGACGAAAACCAGCACGATGAGGTTGGTGGCGTAGTGTTTGCGGAGCTCGCGCACGCTCGTGTATGCAAGCCCCGCGCACATGCCGCCGAAGATTCCCACCGCGTCGGTTACGCTGATGCCGATGTGCGGGCGTACGACGAGTAAAATTCCGCCAAAACCGAGCAGTATCGCAAACCAGCCCTTAGAGCTTAGCTTTTCGCCTAAGAAAAACGCCGAAAATAGCGCGGTGAAAATGGGCGCCGTTTTTTGGAAGGTAAAAGCGGTGCCAAGATCGATGTGGGCGATATTGTAAAAGGTCGCTAAGATGCCGCAACTGCCGATAAAGCCGCGAAACGCGAGCAGCCATGGCTTGCCGCCTGGCCCCAGGTTTTTTACCCGCCTTAGCGAAAACAGCACGATGCCGATGCCTACGACGTTGCGGAAAAACACGATCTCGGCGCTACTCATCCGCTCCGCCATGACCTTGGCTAGCGCGCCGTTTAGCGCGAAATAAAAGCTCGCTACTAGCATATAATAAACGCCAAGATGTTTCAGCCAAAACGCGGAGTAAAGCTTCTGCTTCACGCCGTCCTACTTTCGATTCGCCACGAGCGCGCCCGCGGCGATGATAAGCGCCATGAAACCGGGCAAGGCGTCGCCTAGCAGCAGCCCAAATAGCGTCGAAAAGATGATGTCGGCGTAGCTGATCGTAGCTACTATGCCCGCTTTGCGCGTCGCGGCGTAGGCCTTGGTGACGTATGTTTGATAAAACAGCCCCAGCAGCCCCAAAAGCACGGCAAAGAGCCAGCCCTGCGCGTTTGGAATTTTAAATTTGCAAAGCATAAAGCTCAGCGCGGGCGCGTCTATAAATTCCGCCGCGATCATAAGCGCTACGGGCATCAGCGTGCCGGCAAGAAGCGCAGAGAGGATGATCGTATCGGAGCTATAATATTTGCGCAGCCCGCGCACGGAGGTAAGCGCCATTGCGGCGAATAGTCCGCTTAAAATTCCAAAAATATCGCTCGGCTGCAAGCCAAACTGCGGCTGAATTGCCAAAACGATGCCCACAAAGCCCAGGCAGACCGAGAACCAGCCCATCGCGCCGAATTTTTCGCCGAGGGTAAAATACGCGATGATCGCCGTCCAAATGGGCGCCGTTTTTTGAAAGGTAAATGCCTCGCCGAGGCTGATGTTAGCGATGTTGTAAAAAAACACCATCAGCCCCAAAATCCCGATAATGCCGCGAAACGCGAGCGTAAAAGGATGACCGCCTTTGTTTGCGAAGCGCGCCGCGCGGGGACGCGCCTTTATTTTATAAAGCAGGATCAGAAGCCCTGGTAGATTGCGAAAGAGCACAACCTCAAGCGATGAAATTTGCGCGCCCAAAAGCTTGGCGAAAACGCCCGTAAGAGAGTTGTAAAAGCACGCCATCAGCATATAATACACGCTTAGATGGTGCAGCAAGAAGTTATTGTATTTCATCGCGTCCCTTTAAATTTGCGGAATTATACACGCATAATGATTAAATTTTAATATTCCGCCGTTTTAATATTTCGTCGCGCCGCCTGCTTTTGTGCACCCCGTGCGACCGCTCGGTTTTGTACTTCGGCGCTTGAATGCGCGGAATAGTCAAAATTTACGCAGTCGAGGGTTTTTGCGCTTTCGCACGGTTGCGCCCGTTTCGCGTTTCGGTTGCTAGCTTTCGCGGACAGGCTTTGGTTTTAAAATTTTATAAAATTTACGTATCGCCCAGTTCTGCGCCGTCTAAGGTGATGGCTCGCGCGCCTTGGCGTCTTTTACGAGCGGCGTCCCGCTAGTGTCGCGATAAAATTTCGCTAAATTTAGCGCCTAAATTTTATAAAATTTTGCCGCTTAGCTCCGCGAGCGAGCGCGTAGAATTTGGCTTTAATCTATTTTTGGTTATAATCGCGCCAAAAATTACAAGGACGAACGTGAAAAGTTTGATCATCATCGGGCGCCCCAACGTCGGCAAGTCGAGCCTTTTTAACCGCTTAGCGGGCGCTCGCATCGCCATCACGAGCGACGTTGCGGGCACGACGCGCGATACCAATAGGGCCGAAGCCGAAATTTTCGATCGCCGCGTGCGCGTGATCGATTCGGGCGGCCTGGACGATACTTCTGAGCTGTTTGCGCGCGTGCAGGCTAAGACGCTAAGCGAGGCAAAAAGCGCGGATTTGATAATCTTTATGACGGACGGCAAGCTGCTTCCGAGCGATGATGAGCGGCGGATATTTTTCTCGCTGCAGAGACTTGGCAAGCCCATAGCCCTGGCGGTCAATAAGATTGACGGCAAGCGCGACGAGGAGCGCAGCTGGGAGTTTAACGAATTCGGCGTTAAATTTTTCCCGATCTCCGTCTTGCACAACAGCGGCATTGATGAGCTCAAAGAGTGGATATACGGCTTCTTGGACCCTGCGCCCGCGAGGCAGGACGAGGATGAAATTTTTGATGATTTTATAGAGGGCTTTAACGACGAGGGCGAGCCGAAAGAGGGGCGCGACGAGGAATTTTACGCTAGTAAAACTATCGGCGTGGGTATCATCGGGCGGGTAAACGTCGGTAAATCAAGCCTTCTAAACGCGCTTGTGGGCTCGCAGCGCTCGGTCGTGAGCGATTATGCGGGCACGACGATCGATCCGGTGAACGAAAGCGCGGAATTTGAGGGGCGTATGCTAGAGTTTATCGACACGGCGGGTATTCGCCGCCGCGGTAAGATCGAAGGCATCGAGCGCTTCGCGCTAAATCGCACCGAAAAAATTTTACAAAACTCCGACATCGCGCTTTTGGTACTTGATGCAAGCGAGCCGCTAAATGAGCTGGACGAGCGCATCGCGGGGCTTGCGGCTAAATTTGAACTAGGTCTAATCATAATTTTAAACAAATGGGATCTTTGCGAGCGCGATTACGACGAGTTTTGCCGCGATCTGCGCGATAGGTTTAAATTTCTTTCCTACGCGCCGATCATCAGCGTCAGTGCGACGGACAGGAAGCGGATCCATAAAATTTACCCGCTCATTTTGGAGGTTTATTCAAATTTCACGCGCAAGCTCGGCACCGCAAGGATCAATGAAGCGGTAGAAGCCGCGATAAAAGCGCATCCGATACCTCGCGAGCGGGGCAAATCGGTTAAAATTTACTACACCGCACAGATCGGCTTTGCGCCGCCGAAGATCGCTCTTGTGATGAACCGCCCGCAAGCGCTACATTTTAGCTACAAGCGCTATTTGATGAACAGGCTGCGCGCAAGCTTTGCTCTTTCGGGAAGTCCCCTAGTGCTGCTGCCGCGCAAAAAAGGGGAGAGCGATGAAGAGCGGTAACATCGTGCTCATCGGCTTTATGGGGGTCGGTAAGGGCACGGTAGCACGGGCGCTGGCTGCGCAAAGCGGGATGTTTGCGCTTGATTGCGACGATATGATCGAAAGCTACGCCAATAAAAAGATCGGACAAATTTTTAAAGAGCAGGGCGAGCAGAGCTTTAGAAAGATGGAAGCGAGCCTTGCGAAATTTTTAGAAAAGTCCGTCCGCTGCGCCGTGATCTCCACGGGCGGCGGCTTTTACGCCGTGAAAAATTTAAACAAAATCGGCACCGTCGTGTATCTGAAATCAAGCTTTGAAGGGATAATCGAGCGCTTAAAAAACAGCGAGAACGCGGAGAAAAAATTTGCCAAGCGCCCGCTGCTAGCGGATCTACAAAAGGCCGCGGCGCTGCACGCTCAAAGAGACGGGGCGTATGAAAAAAAGGCCGACATCGTAATCGACGTCGAAAATAAAAGCGTAAAAAAGATCGTAAAAGAAATTTGCTCCGCCTGCGACGGGCTAAATTTAAAGGGGAAAAAGATGTCTAAGCAGAAGTGCTCTGGCGGCGGCAAAAATTCCGAGCCGCACGGCAAAGAGGGCAAAGGCGATAAGCTTGAAAAGAAAGAGGCGCTAAAGCAAAAGCTGCGCGAATTGATCGAGGGCTTAGAACGCGAGGAAATTCCAAAGCGAGTGATCGCGTGGCACTTCGATCTTTACGAGCCTTATGCGCTTGAGCTGGCGGGATCGAGCAGTTATGACGCGGATGACGACGACTGGGCGTGCGAGGACGAGGATGAGTTTTATCCGCAAAGCTCGCGCTTGCAGCTTGATTTTTTAAGCGAGCTTTCATGGCGGCAGGTTTTAAAAACGCTCGTGCAGGCTTTGCGCGAGCTACGAGAGCAGATGCCAGATGCAAAAATTTTTGAGTGCAAGCACATTGCCGCGGGCTTCGTAGACGGCGATTTGATTTTGATTTAAAGGAGCAACGATGAGAATTTTAACAGGCCTTCAGCCCAGCGGCAAGCTGCATTTGGGCAACTACTTCGCGAGCATCAAGCAGATGGTGGATGCGCAAAACGCGGGCGAGCAGATGTTTATGTTTATCGCAAACTACCATGCGCTCACGTCCGTAAGCGACGGCGCAAAGCTTAAAAGCTCAACCTACGAGGCCGCCGCGGCGTTTTTGTCTCTCGGGATCGATCCGAAAAAGACGGTGTTTTGGGTGCAAAGCGACGTAAAAGAGGTGCTGGAGCTTTACTGGATTTTAAGCGGATACACGCCGATGGGGCTGCTCGAGCGAGCGCACGCATACAAAGACAAGATCGCCAAGGGTTTTGAGAGCAAACACGATCTGTTTAGCTACCCCGTTCTGATGGCGGCGGACATCCTGCTATACAGCGCGGAGGTCGTGCCTGTGGGCAAGGATCAGATCCAGCATGTCGAGATCGCTCGCGACATCGCGCTTAAATTTAACAACGCCCACGGCGAAATTTTAACTATTCCGCAAGCGCGCGTAAATGATGAAGTGGCGATCGTGCCGGGCACAGACGGCGCGAAGATGAGCAAGAGCTACGGCAATACGATCGATATTTTTGCAGATGCCGCGACGCTAAAGAAGCAAATTTCAAGTATAGTAACGACCTCTGAGCCGCTGCAGGCGCCTAAGCAGTGGCGCGGATGCAATGTCTATAATATCGCGAAGCTGTTTTTAAGCGAGGCGGAGCAGGCGGAGCTGCAGGCTCGCTACGAGCGCGGAGGCGAGGGGCATGGGCATTTTAAGGCGTATCTAAACGAGCTAGTACTCGGCTACTTCAAAGATGCGCGGGATAAATTCGAATACTATCAAAGTCACCGCGAAATTTTAGACGAGATGCTAAGACAGGGCGCGCAAAGAGCGGCTGCGACGGCTGCTTCATTGATGCAAAAGGTTCGCGCCGCCGTGGGGATTTATCGCTAGGGGGGCTGATGACGGATTGCGCTAGAGAAATTTTATCTGACGGTAAGCTGCTTCGGCAGAAGTTGGAAATTTTCTTGCAAACTCCGAGCAAGGTTGAAATTTACGCACGCGCCTGCGAGAAATTTTTCGCCGCGGGCAAGCAGCGCGAACTAACTTACGTAAGCACGTGGAGTTGGTGGGCCTTTTTCGGCACGCTGTTCTTTTTTCTGTACCGCAGGGAGTATAAATTTGCCGCAATGCTATTTGCCTTTGTGACGATCTCTTTCTTCGTTCCGTTTTTGGATTGGCGCGACGGCGTCGTATGGATCGCGGTCGGCATTACCGGCGCGGCTATGGCGAAATATTTCGTTTGCTATAGATTTGTCGCGCTACTGGATAGAGGGGGCGATGAAGCCCTAAGATGGGGCGGCGGCGTGAATATATGGGCGATATGGCTCGCGGCGGTATTTTACGTTTTAATCGCGGCTTTATACGCATTACTGATTATGTCGGTAAGGTACTATTAAGTTCTTGGGCAGTTTTTGCGCTCAGAATAGCTAAATAAATTTTAAAAAGGGGTAGAGATGAAAGCGATCGTAACGGTGATCGGCAAGGACAAAGTTGGCATTGTGGCGGGCGTTTCGGCTAAGCTCGCGCAGCTTGGGCTAAACATAGACGACATCAGCCAGACGGTTTTGGATGAGTTTTTTACGATGATGGCGGTGGTTTCCAGCGACGAAAAGCAGGACTTCACGGCTCTGCGCGAGGAGCTAAACGAGCTAGGCGAAAAGCTAAAAGTAAAGATCAACATCCAAAGTTCGGCGATATTTGACGCCATGCACAACATCTAAGGCGCGCAAATGGACATCAAAAATGTAACCGAAACGATCGCGATGATCGAGGAGCAAAATTTCGACATCCGCACGATCACGATGGGCATCAGTCTGCTTGACTGCATCGATCCCAATATCGACAAAGCCGCGGAGAAAATTTACGCCAAGATCACCGATAAAGCGCGCGATCTCGTAAAGGTCGGTAATGAAATTTCAGTAGAGCTTGGCATCCCGATCGTAAATAAGCGCGTCTGCGTAACGCCGATCGCTATCATCGGCGCGGCGACGGATGCTGTGAGCTACGTGCCGCTTGCTAAAGCTATGGACGAGGCGGCGCAAAAGGTAGGTATCGACTTTATCGGCGGCTTTTCGGCGCTAGTGCAAAAGGGCTACGCAAAGGGCGATAAAATTTTAATCGACTCCATCCCCGCCGCGCTTGCCGCGACGCAAAAGGTCTGTGCGTCCGTTAATATCGGCTCGACCAAAACGGGCATAAATATGAGCGCGGTCGCCGACATGGGGCGCGTGATCAAAGAGACGGCGCGGCTTTCCGATCTGGGTGCGGCAAAACTCGTCGTATTTGCCAACGCCGTCGAGGATAATCCCTTCATGGCGGGCGCATTTCACGGCGTGGGCGAGGCCGAGGTCGTCATAAACGTGGGTGTATCGGGCCCCGGCGTCGTTAAGCGCGCGCTTGAGAAGGTGCGCGGAGCGAGCTTTGACGTGGTCGCTGAGACCGTTAAGAAGACAGCGTTTAAGATCACGCGCATCGGACAGCTCGTAGGACAAATGGCGTCCGAGCGCCTTGGCGTGAAATTTGGCATCGTCGATCTCTCGCTAGCTCCGACTCCAGCGGTGGGCGATTCGGTAGCGCGCGTGCTTGAGGAGATGGGGCTAGAGCGCGTCGGCACGCACGGCACGACGGCTGCGCTAGCGCTACTAAACGACGCGGTCAAAAAGGGCGGCGTGATGGCGTGCAACCAAGTAGGCGGGCTTAGCGGCGCGTTTATCCCCGTTTCTGAAGACGAGGGCATGATAGCCGCAGTGCGCGCGGGCTCGTTAAGCTTAGAAAAGCTTGAAGCGATGACCGCGATCTGCTCGGTGGGGCTCGATATGATCGCGATCCCGCAGGATACGTCCGAACAGACGATCGCCGCGATCATAGCCGACGAGGCAGCGATCGGCGTGATAAATCAAAAAACGACCGCCGTGCGCATAATCCCAAAGGGCAAAGAGGGTGACACGCTGGAGTTTGGCGGCCTGCTCGGCAGCGCGCCCGTGATGAGCGTAAATAAAAACTCATCGGCGGACTTCATCGCCCGCGGCGGTCAGATACCGGCTCCTATTCATAGTTTTAAGAACTAAATTTAACCCGCTTAAGGAGGAAAGATGAGAGCGTTTGCGTTATTTGCGGCGGCCTTGCTTTTTAGCGGCTGCTCTATAATCTCGGCATTTTATAACAAAGAGAAAAAATTTGAGCTGGCGGGCTTGGGGCAAGACGGGGTCTATAGGACCTCGGACGGCAGCACAGACACGCTAATAAAAATAATGTCCGCCCGCACAAAAGAGGGCGAGCCGTATCGCATAATCCACACGCTGGAAATTCCTAAAAATTCTACCCAGACGGATTTTGATAGCAACGATAAAGAGGTATTCAAAATAGACTGCTCCAAGAATCGTTGCTCGCCCGAATATGACAGGGAGCCGAAAAGAATCGCCATTTCTTGGCCCGCGCCGAATGGGGGCGGCGTTTTTGACGGCGTCATATATCTAAAAAAATTACGGCTCGTAAAGGCGTATTAAATTTGCGGATTTAAAAGCGCGCAAAATTCGTAAAATTTAGCGAGTAAAATTTTACGGCGTCGCAATGGAATTTAGCTCTAAATTTTACGCTTGCAGGCGTGGAATTTTGAATTAAAATTTCGGCGCGGAATTTCGCTTTTAAATTTTACGGCGTGAAATTTTACGGTGCGCTGTCTCTACGGCGCGATCCCCGCGGCGCGCTAAAATTTTAAAATTTCGCCGTAAGACGCGGCGTTAAAATTTCATTACCGCTCGCGGCAGACAGCGGCGGGTCTTTTGAAATTTTAAAGCGGCTTGCATTGAAATTTTAAAATTTAAAAGCAACCTGTTTCGTTATCATTGCTCGTCCGCTTAAGAAGCGAGCAGAATTCTATTTCGGTGCGGATTTAAACACGGCGCGCAAAAACAGGCGCAGCGTCAAAATTTTAAAAGATGACGCGAAAATATGAGGCGGAAATAAAATGCAAAAAATGGCTTGGGAATTTGGTGAGCTTGAAAAAGTCGCGACGGACGAGGGCTTCATTTGGTACGCGGAGCTGAAGCTAAAAAGCGAAAGCTTCGGTGAGGTGCCGTTTTACCTCGTGTCTGCAGATACGGCGGATGTGGACGATGAGACGATTTCGCTTGCTCGGCGGATCGCCCGAAATATCGATCGGTACGTAAAAGACGCCCTTGCCTTCCTGCGAGACGAGCTTAGACGCGAGTATCGTTTGGGCAAGGATGAGCTTAGGCTGCTTGACGTGCCCGTTTGTGATCTGCCGTTTGAGCTTCCGCAATGCACGTTTTACGCGCGCGATACGCAGTGGCTGATGAGATTTGCCGAGGGCGCGCTTGATATTTGCGATCCTTTCGGTATCGGGGTGATTTTCGAGGGTGAAAGACCGCTGCGCGTGGAAAATTTAGAGCTTTGCGGGGAGTATTAACAGCGGATAAAATTTTAAATTTAGAGGCGATTTTAAATTTATACAGCGCGCAAATTAGCGCGTTATAGCGCACTCCCACAGGTAAATTTAATCGCGGCTCGTTGTCCTTTTTGAAATTTTGTGGCGCACTTGTAGCGTCTAAATTTCATTTCCTGCGCTGTGTCGCGCAAATCCCTCTTTCGTGCCCTTAAAAGCGAGCGTTTATGACGGTGTCGCGAATGTAGGTGCGGACAGGCTTGGAATTCTACGTAAAATTTTGAAAGTATCCGCGCACAACGGCGCGTAAAAAGCACGCGAAAATTCGGCGTCTGGGCACATATCCGCTCATAGCCGCTACGGATTGAGCGAGCGAAGCGATAGAATTTAAACGCGGGGCGCGCATGGGGAAAAAATCGAAGATGGTGCGGATATATGCAAAAAAGCGTTATGGCGCGCGGCGGTATGGAGTGGGGTAGTGCGACTGCCGCAAATTGGGCTCGCAAATTGCGGATCGAAAGCGAGTTGAAATAAAAAGCTCGGCGCGTAGATTTACGGATCGGATGTCCGGCGCGGCAGGGGGGCGCGGAGCGCAAATTTAGCGAGAAAACGAGAAAATCGATGTATAAATTTCGCGCACAAACCATCTTAAATTTAACGAGTAAATTTTAAAACCGCTCTCGCAGCAATCCGCCTCAAACTATCTAAAATTTAATGAGTAAATTTTAAAATTTCACCTTGCGGCATTCCTGCGCGAATTATTTAAATTTAATGATTAAATTTCAAAACTCGCCGTCTCGCATCACGCCCAAATTTACGCTCTGCTTCGCAGCATTTAACGCGTAGATCGCGCAAATTTAATGTTCTGCCTGACGGCATTCGGCGCGCAAATTTAATGCTCCGCCAGGTGGAATTTAATGCGCAAATTTCACGACGAAATTTCAGGGCGTTTCGAGTCTCGCGATTTACAGCTTCCTAAGCTTCGCGATCTCATCGCGCAGTGCAGCGGCCTTTTCAAACTCCAGCGCCGCTGCGGCTTCGAGCATCTGCTTGCGGAGCTCCTTTACGATCTTGGCGCGCTCGGCGGCAGGCATCTTCTCTAAATTGGCACCCTTTCTTAAAATTTCGGTTCCGTCCTCGATCTTTAGGCTCTCTTCGATATTGCGGCTCGCAGAATGCGGGGTTATGCCGTGAGCGCGGTTATATTCATCTTGAAATTTGCGGCGTTTTTGGGTGATGTCGATCGCCTCTTGCATCGAAGCGGTGATCTTTTTGCAAAACATCACGACCTGCCCGTGCACGTTTCGCGCGGCTCGCCCCATCGTCTGAATGAGGCTGGTGCGCGAGCGCAAAAAGCCCTCCTTATCGGCATCCATGATCGCAATAAGGCTTACTTCGGGCAGATCGAGCCCCTCTCGGAGCAAATTTATACCTATTAGCATATCGTATTCGCCGCTGCGTAGGCCGCGGATGAGCTCGTTGCGCTCGATCGCATCGATGTCCGAGTGCATATATTTGACCTTAAGCCCAAGCTCCAGATAGTATTTGCTCAGCTCCTCCGCCATCTTTTTGGTTAGCACGGTCACTAAGATTCGCTCGCCGCGCGCGATGACCTCCTTTGCCATATCGTGTAAAATTTCGACCTGGTTGTCGCTATCTTTTAAGACGATCTGCGGATCGAGTAGTCCCGTCGGGCGCAGTATCTGCTCATATACGGCTCCGCGGCTAAGGTCCAGCTCGTAATCATTTGGTGTTGCGGAGACGAATAGAAATTTAGCTTTTTTATTGATAAACTCATCAAACATCAGCGGGCGGTTATCAAGTGCTGATGGCAGGCGGAAGCCGTATTCTACGAGCGTTTCTTTGCGGCTGCGATCTCCTGCGAACATCCCGCGAAACTGCGGCAGGCTCACGTGGCTTTCATCGACGATGACGAGATAGTCCTTGCCCTTGCTCTCGTAGTAATCAAAGAGCGAATAGGGCGTCTCGCCCGGCTTTTGACCGGTCAGATAGCGCGCGTAGTTTTCGATCCCCTTGCACATCCCCGTAGCGCCCAGCATCTCAAGGTCAAATTCCACGCGCCCTTTCAGCCGCTGCGCCTCTACGAGCTTGCCCGCGTCCTCGAAAAATTTCAGCCTCTGCTCAAGCTCCTCCTCGATCCCTTTGATCGTCGATTTTAGGCGCTGCTCGCCCACGATGAACTGGCTCGTCGGGTAGAGAATAAATTTTTTGACGCTTTGCGTCTTTTTGTTTTCGAGCACGTCCAGATGATACATCGCCTCTATCTCGTCGCCGAAAAACTCGATCCTAAACGCTTCGTCGTTAAAATACGCGGGGTAGATGTCGATCACATCGCCGTTTACGCGAAAATTCCCGCGATCAAAAAAGCCGTCATTGCGTTTGTAGCCCATATCGACGAGCTTGCGAAGCAAAAATTTAGTGCTAAATTTTGATCCGATCTCAAAAAACAGCACCATGCCTTTGTATTCGGCGGGATCGCCCAGGCCGTAGTTCGCCGAAACCGACGCCACGGTGATGATGTCGTCGAAGCTTAGCAGGCTTGCAGTGGCGCTTAGCCGCAATCGCTCGAGCTCTTGGTTTACGTCGCTGTCCTTTTCGATGAAAAGATCCTGCCTGGGGATGTAGGCTTCGGGCTGATAATAATCGTAGTAGCTGATGAAATACTCGACGTGATTTTGCGGGAAAAAGCCTTTAAATTCGCTATAAAGCTGCGCCGCGAGGGATTTATTATGCGTCATTACGAGCGCGGGAATTCCAAGGCGCTTGATGATATTTGCCATGCTGAAAGTCTTACCCGAGCCGGTAACTCCGAGAAGGGTTTGGTATTTGTTGCCGCTTTGAAAGCCCGCGACGATGCCTTCGATCGCTTTTTCTTGATCCTCGCTCGGAGAGAATTTGCTCTCGATTTTAAAATTTTGCAAAATTTTTCCTTTTTTAAAGCCAAAATTGGGTAATATTTTCATGTAAATTATATCAGAAAAGGCGACATAATGGAATCAATCTTTGACGAAGAGAAAAAGGTCGAGGGCTTAAGCAATAAAGTAGCTGAGCTGATTAGACGATACACCGAGGCTAGAGACGAGAACGAAAAGCTACGCACTGAGCTAGCGACGGTCAAGGCGCAAAACGAGGCTTTGGGAATGCAACTCGGCACGCTTGAAAACGATCTGGCATATCGCAAGATGAGTGATGAGGATCTAAGCAAGCAGATCGACGATATTTTGGCAGGCGATAATTTAGGCGAGAAATGAAAGAAATTTCGGTTCAGCTGACGAGTAAGTCTTTGACGAAAAAATACGCGATAAGCCTGGATGATGACTTTGCGAAGGTCTTCGGTAGGGACTGGCGGATTTTAACTCGCGGCAGCGATCATCTGGATGCGGGCGAACTGCTTGAAGCCTATATCCAAAAAAGCTATGAAAATTTTATGCTTAATAAAAAAATAGATGCCTTGGTAAAGGACATCGACGAAGGAGTAAAATGATGAAAATGAGAAAAGGTGCAGCAGTGGGCGGCGGCGTAAGCGGGATAATATTTTTAGCTATTATAATCTTCGTGATAGTAAAAATAATATATCCTAAATTAAGCGGTGCTAAGGATGAGGTTTTAGTAAAAGCTTACGCAGTCGAGCTTGAAGGTGTATTTAAAGATATACAACGCGACTACTTAAATCAAGGAAATTTTCGCGAGCTAAAGAACATGACGGGTTCCAGACAGTTTAGCGATAGCGATCTGGCACGTAGCTTAGCAGTCAATCAAAGCTTTACCTATGGCGTAGGACCGAAACTCAAAAACGATATGATCTTTTGCGCGACCATCACCTTGCGTCAAGATAGTGATGGCTATTTCTTCACAACCGAAAACATCAACCGCAACAGGGAGCGCTGCGAAGCATTTCATAAAGATACGACCTATATGAAGCTAAATGGCTTTAGGATAGGCAAATAATTTTTAAAATTTAAT
>CAUSBF010000004.1:0-23968 GCA_963529595.1 uncultured Campylobacter sp. | reverse complement strand
ATAATAGATTTTATGAAAAGCGATTATACATTTTAAAACTTTAAGATTGCTGAATTTTGATGAAAATTTTTATATAATAAAATTTATTTACTTGATAATATTACTTTTATCATTTTTTAAATTTAGTATGTTATCATCACACTTCATTTTTTTGATAAAGGAGAAAAAATGGCTGTAAAAATCACCGACATTTGCATTAGCTGCGGCTCATGCATCGACGAGTGCCCAGTAAATGCGATCGTAGACGATAACGATAACCCAAACGGCGAGGATAGCTACTACGTATATACCGACAAATGCGTCGAGTGCGTAGGCTACAACGACGAGCCGGCTTGCGCTAGCGCCTGTCCGACCGACGGCTGTATAGTCTGGAGCGACATCGTAGCGGGTCAACCTAGCAGGGATAGTATAGGTGCGGATCTACGCAGCGGAGATACCCCGGTATTTGCTTAGCAGATAAAATTCCGCGATCAAATGCGCGGAATTTGAATTCATTCAATCCTTAAATAAATTTTAACCTATTTTTCGATACAATCCGCCTTTCACTTTAAGGAGATTATATGCAGCAAACGCTTTCTATTATTAAGCCTGATGCCGTTAAAAAGGGCGTTATCGGCAAAATTATCGATCGTTTCGAAAGCCACGGACTAAGAATCGCAGCGGCTAAAAAATTATGCCTAAGCGCTGAAGATGCAGGCAAATTTTATGAAATTCACAAGGATCGCCCTTTTTATAAGGATCTGATTGAGTTTATGACTAGCGGCCCGGTGGTCGTAATGGTGCTAGAAGGCGATGATGCCGTAGCTAAAAATCGCGCGCTAATGGGCGCTACCGATCCGAAAAAAGCCGATAAAGGCACGATCAGGGCGGATTTTGCAGACAGCATCGACGCTAACGCCGTTCACGGCAGCGATAGCCTAGAAAACGCAAAAACCGAGATCGCATTTTTCTTTGCAAAAAGAGAAATTTGCTAAGAGTACCACGTGAAGATCGCTTTTGCTAAAATTTCCGCCACGCCCGTGCCATTTGAAATTTCGCGAGACGGACTTAAGTTTAGCGGAAATTTAAAACGAAAAGACTCTAAGTTTATCGAGTGCAATGGCGAAATTAAGGGTAAAATTCCATACATTTGCGATCGCTGCGGCAAAGAATTTAATCTTGACGTAAATGAGAGCGTAAATTTGCTTTTAAGCGAAGGCGTTTTTAACGACGAAAGGCACGAAAGCTTGGATGTTATGGAGTTTTTCGGCACCGAAGTTGATGTGGATGAAATTTTAAGAAGCGAAACGGAAGCTTTTAAAAGCGACTATTTTTATTGCGAAGAATGCAAGAACTAAATTTATAAAGGAGAAAAAATGGCAGTTCCAAAGCGAAGAGTTAGTAAAACTCGTGCGGCGAAAAGACGCACTCACTACAAAGTGACCCTTCCGATCCCCGTCAAAGATAAAGACGGAAGCTGGAAAATTCCGCATAGAATAAACAAAACTACGGGCGAATATTAATCCTATGATTTCCGTTGCTGTAGACGCGATGGGCGGTGATTTCGGCTGCGAGCCGATAATAAACGGGGTCGTAGATGCGCTGCGAGAGCGTAAATTTAATGCATTTTTGGTAGGCGACGAAGCACAAATCAAGCCTTTTATTCCACAAGATCAAGGCTTTGAGAAATATATTACTTACGTAGCTGCAAGCGAAGTTTTCGAGATGAAAGAGGGCGCGACGGACGCTCTTAAACGCAAAGAGAGTAGCATCTTTAAAGCGGTCGATCTAGTAAAAGACGGCACTTGCAAAGCCGTGGTATCAGCAGGACATAGCGGCGCTACGATGAGCCTTGCTACGCTTCGCATAGGAAGGCTGAAAGGCATTTTACGCCCGGCGATTGCTACGCTGATGCCAAATTCTATAGGTGGACGCACGCTCGTGCTGGATGTGGGCGCTTATGTGGATTGTAAGCCTGAGAATTTGTTTCAATTCGCGATTATGGGCGAAGCATACGCCAAGGAGATTATGGGCCTAAACGCACCGCGCATCGGCTTATTATCCAACGGCGAGGAGGATAGTAAAGGCAACGAGGTAACAAAAGAAACCTTTCATATGCTTAAGAAGATGCAAAATTTTATCGGTAATGTCGAAGGCAATCAAATTTTTGACGGCTCGGTAGACGTGGTCGTGTGCGATGGATTTATTGGCAACATTATGCTAAAATCCAGCGAAGGCGTCGCGAGCGCTATCGGCAAACTTATCAAAAATGAAACAAAAAAATCTCCGATTGCTATCGCTGGCTCCATTTTGATGAAGCGCGTCTTTAAAATTATCAAGAAAAGCACGGATTACGATGAATACGGCGGCGCGCCGCTTTTAGGCGTCAAAGAGTGCGTCATCATAAGTCACGGCAAAAGTACCCCGAAAGCCGTTAAAAACGCGATCTTTCAAGCGCTTAAATTTGCAGACTCCAAAATCAACTCCGCGATAGAAAGCGAAATTTCTTCAAACGAATAGGAAAACGAATGCAAAAAGCCTCGATGATCTCAATCGCAGCATACGCGCCGAGCGAAATTTTAACTAATTTCGATCTTGAAAAGATGGTTGAAACGAGCGATGAATGGATCGTCAAGCGAACAGGCATTCATGAGCGCCGTATCGCGAAGGGTGAGAGTACTAGTGATCTAGGCGCGAAAGCGGCGTTAAAGGCGATCGAGCGTAGCGGCTTACAAAAAAATGAGATCGATGCGATAATCTGCGCCACGATCTCGCCCGATTATTTCTGCATGCCCTCGACTGCGTGCGTCATCGCGGATAAGCTGGGTTTAAACTTCGGCATCACGGCGTTTGATATAAATGCCGCCTGTACGGGCTTCATCTATCTTTTAGAGCTTGCAAAATCCCTCATCGAAAGCGGCGCCAAAAAGCACATACTGATAATCGGTACGGAAAAGCTAAGTTCGATAGTCGATTGGAGCGACCGCGCTACGTGCATACTTTTCGGCGATGGCGCAGGCGCTGCGATTATCGCGGCACGCGACGATAACGAAATCATCGACATTCATACCGCTAGCGACGGCAGTAAGGGCGATCTTCTCATCACCGCAGCCCCAGGCAGCGTCAATCCACTCAGCCAAAAAATCATCGACGAAAAGCTGGGCTTCATGCAGATGGCCGGGCGCGAGGTCTTTAAAATCGCGGTACCGACGCTCAGTAACGACGTCGTGGAGATTTTGGAGAAAAATAAAATTTCGCCCGAGCAGGTCGATCTTTTCATCCCGCATCAGGCAAATTTACGCATCATCGAGGCGGTTAAGGCGAGACTGGAATTTAGCGACGAGCAGTGCGTGCTTACGATCGGCAAATACGGCAACACGAGCTCGGCGTCGATCCCGATGGCAATAAATGACGCTTACGAGAGCGGCAGGCTCAAAAACGGCTCGCTCATGCTACTTGATGCGTTCGGTGGCGGCTTTACGTGGGGCAGCGCGCTTTTGAAATTTGGCGGTAAGAGCATAAACTAGCATTTTTTAAATTTTATTATCTTTGAATTTCGCTATATTTAAGAGTTAAAATTCCAAGCTTATTTATAAAACTAATTTCAATTTATATTTATTCTGAGTCGGGTTTCAAAATTTTAAAATACGAAGTGTTTGCGATTGAAAACATATTATAATCTTGCGCAGTTAACATATCGGCTTCTGCGTGAGATAGTAAAACGACGTTAGTCTTAGGTCTGCTGCTTTTTGGCGGCGAGCTTTTAGAATATAAAAGAAATCAAATATGCGATAGCTTAAATGGGCGTTAATTCCAGCCGATTCTGCATTAACGGCTTTTATAGCTGCAAAGCTCGGTAAGTATTTTACGGCGGCGTATGGTGGATCTTTTGAGCGACCTACACATAGGCTGTAGAATAAAATTCAAATACCAAAACGCTTACAACAGCAAGCATCAAATTGCCTTAGATTTGAAATTTAGCATAAACGCCGGTAAATTTAAATCAAATACTACGAATGGAACAATAAAGGACGCTATGCCATGAGCGAAGAGGCGTCGTATCTCTAAATATCTATAGGGCGTTAAAATCTCCAGCTATCTCCCGTTATACAATATACATTTATCCCTGTGTAGATAGTGGATGACGGAGGACGCGCTCATCTCAGCTGCAGACTGAAACGGTCAATACGTTTAGCTCTATTGAGAAAGCTACAGCGATTTATAGGTTTTGATGGTAGGTCCAGCTCAATGCCATTGCAAGCATTGAAAAATTTTAGCACGAAATATCATCTTGCAGTTATGGATGACAGTTATTAAAGCATATTATTGGGGCAATTTTTTATAAATTTTAAGTTCAAATTCCATTCGGATAAAATTTCGATTTATTTTTCAGAAAGCGATCTAAAATTATTTAAAATTTCTCCGCTAGCTTGGACTATCTAGCGTTTTGTTCGTGTACCCGATTTAAAATTTTAAATAACGTAAAATCCCAAATTCTCGTGCTTAAGGATAATTTTTCTGATCTCTTTTAGTAATCTGAGCGAGGCTTCGATTTCGACGCGGCGGGTGCTGACACTCTCGACGTTTGCGCCCACGCTCACCCCTTTTGCGAGGGCGTATTTGTAGATGAAATCAAACATCTCTGCGCACAGTGCTGTTGAACTTTGCAAGATATCGACGCTGCTTTGCAGTCGCTGCTGCAGAAAATCTGGCACCGAGATGCCAAGCCATTTCATAAACTCAAGCGTCTTTAGGCTACCGCACGGCGTAAAAGTAAAGATTATCGGCACCTTTTTGCACTCCAAAGCGGCGTAATCGTCGATGAAATCTTTGGCATTTTGCACATTATAAACCGCCTGAGTGATAAAAAATTCGCACCCGTCCGCAGTCTTCTCCGCGATTTTTAGGTGCTCGTCGCGGCTCTTTTCATGGCGCTCGGGTATGCAGATGCCGCCTAGGCAAAGATGCGGCGCCACGAGTCGCTTGATCTCATAGGCGCGGCTTAGATGCAGTTTGCATTCTTCGTTTTTAGAGCTTGCCCCCACGAAAACGCCCAGCCCGCTTGCGGCATGCCTTAGAATTTCGCAAAATTCCGCCTCGTCGTATTTGCCTACCGCGCGGTAGATGATCGCTTCTTTATCGGTGTGTAGATACTGCGTGTAATAGCGCGCAGGATCGATCGTATGCACAAAAGGAAAGGTCCGCTCATCTTTCGTGCGCGCGCTTTCATCTTGTAGATCGTAGATGACGATGCCGTCGCATTCGCATTCGCCTAGGCGTTGTGACCATGCCGTACCCAGGCGCTCGAGCTCGTCTTGAGAGGACGTGATTTTAGGCGGGACGATGCCGTAGAGTAGAATTCCGCTTTTTTCGTTTCTAATTTTTTCTTTTAACACTTGCCATTCCTTGATTTTTCGCACATTTTAGCAAATTTAAATTTAAAAATTTAAATGATATAATGCCGAGCAAATTGCAAATTTAAGGAACGCAATGAAAACGCTTCAAGAAAATTTAAAGCTTTTTTATCTGGGGCTTGAAAACAGCGAGCCGTTTTTGTATAAAAACAAGGATCTGACGACTCACGCGCTTATCATAGGAATGACGGGCAGCGGCAAAACGGGGCTTGGTATCACGCTGCTAGAGGAAGCCGCGATCGATAATATCCCATCCATCATTATCGACCCGAAAGGCGATCTAACGAATTTAGCTCTTACATTTCCGCAGATGAGGGCCGAGGATTTTGAGCCCTATATCGACGAGGCCGAGGCGCAAAACAAAGGCCTTAGCGTGCGCGAGTATGCCGAGGGGACCGCAAATACTTGGCGCGAGGGGATCGAGAGCTCGTATCAAGACCTGGCGCGAGTACAGCTTTTAAAAAACAGCGCCGATTTTAGAATTTATACGCCCAAATCAAGCGCGGGTCTTGGCGTTAGCCTACTAAGCGACTTTGAAGCGCCGAAAGGCTTAAACGAAGAGGATCTGAACAACTACGTCGGCGGTATCGCCACTAGCGTGCTAAGCCTCGCAGGGATTAGCAGCGATAATCTCAGCTCGCCGGAATTTTTGCTGATCAGCCAAATTCTGACCTATCATTTCGGCAGGGGCGAGGGGGTGAGCGTGGTGGATCTCATCGCGCAGATCGGCAACCCTCCATTCGATAAAATCGGCGTTTTTGACGTTAATACCTTCTTTCCGAGCGATAAGCGAATGGCGCTTGCGATGAAGATTAACGCGCTCATCGCAAGCCCTAGTTTTAAGCTTTGGTGCGAGGGCGAGCGGCTAAATATCGCCAAGATGCTATTTGATGAAAACGGCAGGGCGAGAGCGAATATATTTTCCATCGCGCATCTAAACGACGATGAGAGGATGTTTTTCGTCACGCTGCTTTTGGGCGAGATGATCAAATGGATGCGCACCACCAGCGGTACGAGCTCGCTGCGCGCAGTGCTTTATATGGACGAAATTTACGGCTTTTTTCCGCCAAACGGCAATCCGCCGAGCAAAACCCCGATGCTTACGCTACTAAAACAGGCTCGCGCGTTCGGTCTTGGTTGCGTTCTATCGACGCAAAACCCGGTCGATCTCGATTATAAGGGGCTTAGCAACATCGGTACGTGGTTTATCGGGCGCTTGCAGACCGCGCAAGATAAGGAGCGCGTCATCAGCGGCTTAAGCGGTATCGGTTCAAATCCGATCGACAAAAGCGTGCTTATGGAGAAAATTTCAAACCTTAAAAAGCGAAATTTTTTGGTAAAAAACATCAACGAGGACGTGCTGCGAGTGATCGAGACGCGCTTTGCGCTAAGCTATTTAAAAGGACCTCTAAGCAACGAGCAAATTTCAAATTTAATGAAAGATAAAAAGGCTGAAATTTCGTCCGTGCCGGGCGCCGCGCAAGGCGTCAAATCCGCCGGCGCCGCCAAACCGGTAGTTTCTGCTGAAATTTCGCAGCTTTACAGCTACGGCGCGAGCCTTGAGCTAAGCCCGTATCTTTATGCAAGCGCAAAGATGCGATTTTGCGACAAGGGAGTCGATTTTACGCAGCAGCGCACTTTTTTGCTTTCGCTTTCGGACGTAAGCGAAATAGATTGGAGCGAGGCTAGCACGCGAGAGATCGGGAGCTTGAGCGGGCAGGAGCAGGCGGGCTCGCTTTACGGCGCGCTTCCTAGCTTTATCGCGGGCGCAAAAAATTTAAACGCTCAGCTTAAAAGCTTTAAAGAATGGCTCTACCGCAACGAAAAGTTAGAACTTTTTAGCGCGCTTGATCTGCTCTCAAAACCGGGCGAGAGCAGGGAGGAGTTTTTTGTGCGCCTAGGCGATAAGGCAAATGAAGCTTTAGAGGCCAAAACCGACGAGATTACGTCTAAATTTGAGAAGGAAAAGGCGCGCCTTGAGGATAAAATTTCGCGCGCTAGCGAAAAGTATGAAAAGGAAAAGGGCGACGTGCTAAGTCGCGGCGTGGATGCGGCGCTAAATATAGGCGGAGCGATCTTGGGCGCGTTTTTAGGTCGCTCGCGCAGCGCTAGCAACATCTCCAAAGCAATCAGCGGAGCTAAAAGCGCGCATAAAATTTTAAATGAACGAAGCGAAGCCAAAAATGCCGAAAATAGCCTAAGCGCGCTGCAAGAGGAGCTGGAGGTGCTCACACAGAAATTTGAGGCTGAAGTAGACGCGCTAAAACAGAGCCTGGATCTAAAAAATATTAAACTCGAAACGAAAGAAATTTCGCCGAAGAAAACGGATATCTACGACGAGAAAATTTCGCTACTTTGGAAGAGTTAAAGGGATTTTATGAAAAAATCGGGAATTTTAGAATTTTTACTTAGCATCGTTACGGCGCCGAATTTTTGGTGCTACTTTGCTGCGTATCTGATCGCCGCGATCCCCTTTGGGCTTTTGATCGGCAGATACCTAGGCGGCGTGGATATCAAAAGCGAGGGCAGCGGCTCCATAGGCGCTACCAACGTCCTTCGCGTCCTAAAAACTCGCGATCCGCAAAAAGCAAAAAAGCTCGCGATCCTCACGGTTGTCTGCGATGCGCTAAAGGGCGTCCTGCCGATACTGATTGCGCGTGCTTTGGGATTTGACGAAAACGTGTTATGGAGCATGGCTGTCTTTGCAGTGCTTGGGCATTGCTTTAGCCCGTATCTAAAATTTAACGGCGGCAAGGGCATTGCGACGGGAGCCGGCGTGCTTGCTTGCTTCATCCCTATCGAGCTTATCATCGCGCTTGCCGTTTGGTTTGTAGTCGGCAAGACGATTAAAATTTCATCCGTAGCATCGCTTGCAGCGGCGCTTGCGCTAGTTATTGCAAGCTACGTGATCCATCCGCAGATGCCCGCGATCAACACTCATGCGCCGATCTTTCTGATAGTTTTCATCGTATTTTACAAACACGCGCCGAATATCGCAAGATTGCTTAAGGGCGAGGAAAAGCGCGTAGTATGATTAAAATTTTAATCGAAAAGCTGGAATTTGGCACGATAATTGGGACGCTAGATTTTGAGCGCAAGCGCGAGCAGCGCGTGTGGGTGTGGGCAAAGCTCGGGGCGGAGGAGTTTATCGACTACGCGCGGGTTTGCGAATATATTAAAGCGGAATTCCGCGAGAAAAAATTTCTCCTCGTAGAGGACGCGCTAAAATACTTCGCGCAGGAGTTTCACTCAAAATTTCGATCGATGGATTATTTTTATATGAAAATTTTAAAGCCCGAAATTTTACAAGACGCGAGCGTCGGCGCGGAAATAGAGATAAAATTTTAAAATTTCTTTAAAAAATCTTGAAATTTTGCTTAAAATATGTTAAAATCGCCGCAAAATTTTAAGGCAAGGAAATTAAATGAGAATTTTAATAGTCGAGGACGAGGTGACTTTAAACAAGACGATAGCGGAGGGCTTGATGGAGTTCGGCTATCAGACGGATACTTCCGAGAGTTTTAAAGACGCAGAGTATTATATCGGCATTAGAAATTATGATTTAGTGCTAACCGATTGGATGCTAGCTGACGGCAACGGCATCGATCTCATCGCATTGGTTAAGCAAAAATCCGCACGCACCTCTGTCGTCGTGCTATCTGCAAAAGACGATAAAGAAAGCGAGATCAAAGCACTTCGCGCGGGCGCGGACGATTTTATCAAAAAACCTTTCGACTTTGATGTTTTAGTAGCGCGTCTAGAGGCTAGACTTCGCTTCGGCGGCTCAAATATCATCAAAATCGACGATCTTATCATTGATCCGGACGAGGAAAAGATCACCTATCTAGGTCAGGAGATCGAGCTTAAGGGTAAGCCGTTTGAGGTGCTAACTCACTTGGCGCGCCACAGCGATCAGATCGTAAGTAAAGAGCAGCTATTAGATGCCATCTGGGAGGAGCCTGAGCTCGTTACGCCAAACGTCATCGAAGTCGCGATCAATCAAATTCGCCAGAAAATGGATAAGCCTCTAAATATCTCTACGATCGAGACCGTTCGCAGACGCGGATATAGATTTTGCTTTCCACAAAAAGCCTAAGAGTCCGCTTTGTAATACAATTAGCATCCGCTTCGTTGATGCTAATTGTCATTTTTTCGGTAATGCTCTATAATTATATGAGAATTACCATCTTCGAAACTCCCGTTCAAAATTTAATCCAAAGAGCACAAAAAATCGTAGAAGCCTCCGTGGCGCCTGAGAAAATTTCATCTTTTTTGCAAAACACGCCGGGCGAATACGAGAGCAAAATCATCGAAAACGAAAGTATCAATAAGCCTAAATTTATCGAAAGTTCCGAGGGCGGCAGGAGCTATTTACAGCTGCACTACCCTTATGGTAAGGATAAAATTTTAAGTATCCGAGCCGACGTTAGCGTCTATGCAAACATCGTAAATCAAATACTCATCGACATAATTTTAGTAAATTTGACGATGATATTTTTGGTGGTGTTTTACGCGATGTTTCTCTCGCGTATGCTGCTGATGCCGATTAAGCTGATCAGCCAAAGGCTTGCTTCGGTGGATGAAAAATTTCTAAAGCCGATCGATGCAGCGGAAATTCCAAGCGAATTTAGTCCGCTTTCAAATAGCATAAACCGCCTACTTGAGCGCATCGAGACCTTTATTATGTATCAAAAGGAGCTTTTTATCGGCATCGCGCACGAGCTTAAGACTCCGCTGGCGGTGATGAAAACCAAAAACGAAGTTACTCTCATCAAGCCGCGAGAGAGAGAGAAATATATCGAGGCGCTTAAAAATAACAACGATTCGATCGATAATATGAATAAGATGATCAGCTCGATCCTAGAGATCGGGCGGCAGGAGGGGGCGCAGTTTGAGGCGCCTGAGCAGACCGATATGATCGCGTATCTACGGGAGCTATGCGTAGGCTTTAAAATTTTAGCGCGTACGGCGGGCAAGGACTTGACGATGGATCTTAAGCCTGAACAGCTTGAAATTTCGGTGCAGAAAAGCCTCTTTATGCATGTGATTCAAAATTTTATCCAAAACGCCATAAAATTTTCTCCGGACGGCGAAAAGGTGCTGATCGAGAGCGAAATTTCGGATGGGAATTTCATCGTGCGGGTAGCAAACAAAGGCGAGCCGCTTAACGAAGAGATCGATTATTTTGCCCCTTTTAAGCGCTACGGCGGCAAACCGGGAGCCGGGCTCGGGCTATTTTTAGCCAAAAATGCTGCTCAAGCGATGGGCGCGCAAGTAGATCTTAAAAACGATGAAGCGCGCTTGCTAATTGTCGCGATTTTCAAACTTCCGCTAAAAAATTTAAGAAATAGCCCGAAATTCCGCTATTTTAAAACAAAATGAAGCTTTTTATGGTATAAACGCCATAAATTTTTTCGTAAGGTAAAATTATATGTCATTGTTGATTACAAAAGAATGCATCAGTTGCGACGCGTGCCGCGAGGAATGCCCTAATGAAGCGATTTTTGAGGATGAGCCGATATACATCATAGATGCCGATCGATGCTGCGAGTGCGTAGATGATTACTCTGAGCCCGCTTGCATCGTGGTCTGCCCGGTCGAGTGTATCATCACCGATCCCGATAATATCGAGACGGCGGACGAGCTGAAATACAAACACGTCCATATGGAAATTTAAATGCCCAAGCGCGTCGCAGTCATAGATCTGGGCTCAAATTCCGCCAGAGCCGTGATTTTTGAGCGCACGAGCAGGCTCGGATTTTTCATCTTGGCCGAGCACAAGATCAAGATCCGCCTAGGCGAAGGCGCTTATGAAAACGGCGGAATTTTAACTTCCGAAGCGATTCAAAAATGCCTGCTGGCGTTTAAAAAATTTAAAACCCTCGTATGCAATTACAAGGCTAAACGCGTGCTTTGCATCGGTACATCGGCGCTTCGCGATGCGCCGAACGGGAGCGAGTTTATAAATCTCGTACGTAAGCAAACCGGCATTACGATCCGCAAGATAGACGGGCAGATGGAGGCGTATTTGGGCGCCTATGCCGCGCAGAATTTGCTTAGCGACTTTTCCGAGGGCGTTACGCTTGATATCGGCGGCGGCTCGACCGAGCTTGCTTACATAAAAAACGGCAGAATAGAAAATAAAATTTCTCTAAATTTAGGCACGGTGCGGCTAAAGGAGCTGTTTTTCGACCGCGGCGACACAAAGGGGCTGGAGAAATACATAAATAGCGAGATCTCGCAAGTAGGCACCGAGTTTCGCACGCAAAATTTAATCGTAATGGGCGGCTCTGCGCGAGCGCTATCGGGCGCCGTGATGAGCCTGCAAAACCACCCGCTAAAAATCGTGCATAATTTTAGCTATGATTATGAAAAATACGCGCCGTTTTTTGCCAAGCTGATGAGCGCAAAGACGCTTGATTTGGCGAAATTCCCGATCAAAAAGGACCGCTACGACACGATCAGAGAGGGCGCCATCATCTTTGATAAGATCGTAAGGCGCCTGGGAGCGAAAAAGATCATCACCAGCGGTGTAGGAGTGCGTGAGGGGGCGTTTTTAAGCTCAATTCTGCGCGGCGCAAACCTGCCTAGAGGCTTTAATCCGAGCCTAAGAAGCCTCAAAGATCGCTTCGCTTCCGAGCCTAGCGAGGCTCCGAAGTTCGCAAAGGCGCTGTTTTGCGCGCTATCGCCTCTGCACGGCTTGAGCGAAAAATATATTAAAATTCTGCAAACTGCGGCGTCGCTTTGCGAGATCGGGCGGGCTATCGGCTTTTACGCCAAGCACGAAACCAGCGCGGATATGGTGCTCGGCGGGCTGAACTACCGCACGACGCATAAAGAAAAGGCGCTAATAGCCGCGATCATCTCGATGCACGGAAAGCGTGAGCTGGGAGCTACGTTCGCGCCTTTGAGCGCGATTTTGCCGGACGCCGCCAAGCTCGCGTGGCTCAGCTATATTTTGGAGCTTGCGCGCCTCTTAAGTGAAAACGCGCTGAAAAATTTAGAATTTAGCTTTGAAAATTCCACTCTTAAAATTTCCGGCGCGGATAATTTGATAATGCTCAAAGGAAGCCTTAAAAAGCTCGCAAAACCCGCAATTTTTGCGATAAAATTCCTTTAAATAGCGCCCCTACTTGTCGCGCAAGTTTAAGGCGGGCGGAGTTCGTTTAATTTTAGGAGCTTGAAGCGGGCGATAAATATGTATCAATAGCACTTTTTAAATTTTAATTCCATTCTCGGCTAAAGAATAAATGCTAAAAAATCCGTAGTCGGTGCGGACGTAAAGGCGCTCGCCTGCGATTTCAATAGCAGCAGTTTTGACGCAGTGCTCGCACTCAAACTCGCCTAAGAGGCGAAAATCCTCCAAGCTGAATGCTTTAAACCTGCCATAAAAATACGTAAGAAAAATTTGATCGTTTGCGGCAAACCTCATCACGCTTCTTGGCAAGCTTTTTGGTACGCTTAGACGCTTTTTGCTTGCGACGTCCCAAAAATACAGCTCATCAAAGCCGTTATTTACGACTAAAATCGCGTCATTTTTGATAAGCCCTACGTTTAGGGAGTGGATATAGCCTACGTCGCATTCGATACGGCAAAGCTCGGCGAAGTCTTTTAGGCGGTAAAGCCTAGCGACATTTTTGCCGTTTTCATCCCCACAGGCTACGCAAATTTTATTGCCGAAGCCTATTGCTTTTGCCGAAAAATCCGTTTTAAAATTTAGCTTCTTGTCGCTTCCGAAAGCTAAAATTCCATCCGTGCCGCAGGCTAGAATTTCGCCGTTGCCGCTTAGAGCAGAGCTAAAGCCTCCTCCTATGATACCCCAGGCCTCAAAAAGCCTGCTGAATTTCTCTCCGTCAAAAAGAAAGAATTCGTGATCCAAATCAAGCACTAAAGCTTTTTTGGTAGTGGTCATTTTCCACGCTAAAATTTTTGGCAGCTTAATTTGCGCAAGAGTTTTTAGCTCGCCGTCCAGCACGATTAAATAATCGCAGCCGTGCTCGTCAAAATTACATTTATAGACGTAAAATTTATCCTCAAACTCGGCAAATCCAAGCGCTCCGCTGTATCCGCCGCCGATATAGGCATGCGCTAGCGCCTCGCCGAATTTTGCTTTTTTGTTTTCATAGTTGAAGTCCTTTTTTAGGGCATCAACTTGCTTTTTTACGAAAGCTTTTTGCAAGTCATCGCGATTTGCGAATTCTTTAGAGCTCAGCTTTTCTTTGCCGTTTTGTAGCGTCTTTGAAATCAAACTAAGCCCTTGCGTTTGAAGCAGGATCTCTTTCTCGCCATCGGTAAATTTTTTCATGGCAGCCCCTAAGTATAAATTTGAAGTCTAATTTTAGAATTTCAAAGCTTAAACTACGGGGCGCGGCAAAGCTATTTAAAATTTACCGAGCGCTTCTTTGACGTGATCCTCCGCCATGTCGATATTCCACATCGGCTCAAATACGAGATCAATCTCCACCTCGCCGATACCATCCACGCTCTCGGCACCCGCGCGTACCCATTCCACCATCATCTCATGCAGCGGGCACGACTGAGTCGATAGCGTCATCGTGACTTTTGCGTTGTTTGCCTCATCTACCGCTACGTCGTAGATGAGCCCTAGCGACACGACGTCAAAGCCCACCTCGGGGTCTACCACGGCGCGAAGCGCGTCGTAAACTTGCTCTTTCGTTACTTTCATTTTTCCTCTCCGAATTTTATGTAGTTAAAGATATTTACGGTGTTGATTAGCACCAAAATTATGCTTGCCGCTTGCAAGATAACCGCGGGCGTTAGCGCTCCAAGGCCCGCGCACGCAAGCGCTAAGACGTTTGGCACGCAGGCTGCGTAGGCGATCTTTTTGATTATCATATCCTCGAGCATAGGGATTTTGCGCTTGCCGACGAAGGGCGAGACGTAGTGGTACCAGATGAGAAAGGGCGCGATTTTATAAAGGTGCGCGACGATGAAGGCGAACAAAAAGCCGTATAGCAGCCAAAACGCCGCCAAATCTGCGCGATCTGCGATCCAAAATACGCCGCTAAATCCCAAAGCCGCTAGCGAGATGTAGACGTTTAAATTCCAATAATCGATCGCTTTTCGCACGCGCCTGGCTAGGATGTAGATCGTCTGAGCCGCAAAGCTCGCAAGTGCGGCAAGTGCGATAAAAATTCCAAAGTCTTTTAGCAAAAACGGCCCCGCTAGCAGATACAGCGCCAGCGAAGCTTTTGCTAGCGCGAAGCTTAGATCGTGCGCCAGGCTAAACATCGGCAGCAGCACGCATGCAGCGCCTACGATGACGAAAAATACAAAGCCTAGCACGAAGTATATGTGATAGGATAAAATTTCCGAAAAATACACTCCGAAAATCTCCACGCTGCTAAGCGCTAGTATGAGGGCAAAGCCAAGGCTAATCCCTACGGCTAAAAACGCAGCCGAGATCGCAAGCGCTACGGCGGGGAAGCTCCATTTGGGCGTGCCGATGAAGCTTAGCGCGTAGCAGATCGTAAAATAAAATAGGCTAAGCAGCAAAACGGTGCCGCCTGCGTGCATCAAAGGGATGCTTGAAAGCAGCAATCCCGCACTTAGCAGAGCCACGCCCGCGCCGTAAGCAAAGAGATTTAAAAACGCAAATTTGACGGTGAAAAATTCCTTTTGGATGATGACGGAGGTAAGCTGATAGAGCGCTCCGATGATTATGCTGATTACAAATCCCAGCAAAAATACGTGAAAAAAGCTCGCCGTCTGCGGCGCCTGGATCGCGCCGAAATCGGCCTTTAAAAAGCTTGCCGCGCTTAGCAGCAAAAAGATAAAGCCGCAGATGAAATAGCCGCCTACGATGCGAAACGGCGGCGAAAATGTCGTGATATTCATCTAAATTTTAAAGTCCTTTAGCCGTGGCACTTCGCGTCGGTATCGAAGCCCTCATTGACCGCGCCCGGTTTTAGGCTGATGGTGAGCTTGACCGCGTCGCCGTCCAGATCCTCGCGGGCAATGTCAAATTTGGACTCGATTTTTGGGATCAGCCCCATCGGGAATTTATGATTGAGCATGACGACCTTTTTGGTTTCGTCTTTTACGAAATTTAAGGCCACCAGCGCATTTACCATCGGCTCGGGCGGAACGCATTTGCGCGAATCAAAGCCGATGTATTCCACGCCGCCCTGCGATTTTTTATAAAATTTCACCGTAGCGCCCGCCGCGTCGAACTCCTGCCAGTCTGTGAAAAAATCCATACTTGATCCTTTTTTAAAATTTCGCGCGATTATATAGCAAATTTTAAAATTTTGAAATGAGGCAGGTCAAGTCCTATTCGGAATTTGTAAATTTAGCCGAATTTTAATACACTACGCGTTAAAATTCTAAATCCGAGGACCATTATGCAGACCATCACGATCATTGATACGTTCGGCTTTTTTTTCAGGCTCTACTACGCTATGAGCGGGCTTAAGACCAAAGACGGCAAACCCAGCGGTATGGTGAGTGGATTTGCGAGCTTCATCGCAAATCTTTCGAAGGAATTTAAGAGCGATTATATAATTTTCGCTCTGGATAGCAAGGGCAAGACCTTTCGCTCGGATATCGATCCGAACTACAAAACCAACCGCCAAGCCCCGCCGCCCGCGCTTTTGCAGCAGCTGCCGGTCTGCATCGAGATGATCGAAAAGATGGGGCTTTACTCGCTTGGACGCGAGGGCTACGAAGCGGACGATCTCATCGCAAGCGTCGTTAAAAAGCATGGCACCACGCATAAAATCAACATCGTTACCTCCGACAAAGACCTCTATCAGCTCATCGGCGAAAACGTTAAAATTTACAGCCACGGCAAAAAGATGCTTTACGGAAGGGAGGAGTGCTTGCAGCGCTACGGCGTCTATCCCGAGCAGATCGTGGATTTTTTGGCGATCTGCGGCGACAGCGCCGATAATATCCCGGGCGTGCGCGGCATTGGCGACAAAGGAGCGAAGAAGCTTTTAGACGAATGGGGCTCGCTCGATGGGATCTATTCAAATTTAGACCGCCTGCCGCAAAACAAACAGCGCGAGTATCTGATAGAGGGGAAGCAGAGCGCCTACATAAGCAAGCGCCTGGCTACGCTTTACGACGAGCTGGAAATCCCGCCTTTGGAGGATGCAAAATTTCCGCAGCAAAATCCGCTTTTTAAAATCCGCGAAATTTTAAAAGATTACGCGCTAAATAGGCTTCTTTCGGCGTTAAGCTTGCAAGAGCAGAACGGACTTGATCTTTGGGGCGAGGGCAAAGGCGCAAGCACAAAAAGCTCCGTTTTAAGCGGGGATGGGAAGGGTGCGGGCGCAGAGCCGTCTCGCAGCGGATCTATCTTGGACGCTGCCGTAGGAGGGCTAGACGGGCAAAATTCTATCCCGGGCGGCTCCGCTTGCGGCGGGCAAAGCTGCGAGAGCGTTTTTAAAACGCCTTTTGAGCCCATTTGTATTACCGATGCCGCGGAGCTTGCGAGGCTATGCGAAGGAGTGGGCGCCGAGACCTTAGTGAGCTTCGATACGGAAACCACTAGCGTCGATAGCAAAAGCGCCAAGATCGTGGGCTTTTCGTTTGCGTTTAACGAGGAGCGCGCTTACTACGTCCCGCTCGCGCATAGCTATTTGGGCGCTCCTGCTCAAATTTCTTCGGACGCAGCAAAGGCTGCGATCGGCTCGCTGTTTCGCGGATATGTCGTGGGGCAAAATTTAAAATACGATTTTGAGATCGTGAAAAATAATTTTAACATTGAGCCTGCTGCGCGCTTTGCCGATACGATGGTGCTAGCGTGGCTGCTCGATCCCGCAAACGCCGTAGGGATGGACTCTATCTCGCCGCGGTATCTTGGGTATGAGACTGTGCATTTCGGCGACGTCGTCAAAAAGGGCGAGACCTTCGCCTCCGTGGAGCTGGACGCCGCTACGATCTATGCGAGCGAGGATGCGTGGGTGACGCTGAGGCTGTATTTTAAGCTAAAGGGGCTGCTCGAACCTGCGCTTTTTAAGCTCGCACAGGATCTTGAGTTTCCGTTCGTGCGGGTGCTTTGGCAGATGCAAAGATGCGGCATCAAGATCGACGTAGAGATGATAAAGCGCCTTATCGCGCGCAACGAAAAGTCCCTGCGAGCGCTCACGGATGAAATTTATGAGCTTTGCGGCGAGCAGTTTAATATAAACTCTCCCGCTCAGCTCGGCGCCGTGCTTTTCGAGCGGCTTGGACTTCCTGCTGCGAAGCGCACCAAGACGGGCTATAGCACCGACGAAAGCGTGCTAAAGGATCTTACGGCGCTGCATCCTGCGGTAGGTAAAATTTTAGACTACCGCGAGCTGTTTAAACTGCAAAGCACCTACTGCGAGCCGCTGCTGCAGCTTGCCCTAGCCGATGCGCAAAATCGCGTTAGATCGAATTTCTTGCAGACAGGCACGGCTACCGGGCGGCTAGCGAGCAAAAATCCGAACCTGCAAAATATCCCCGCGCGCGGCACCTTTGCGAAGGATGTACGGGATTGCTTCCTAGCAGAGGGGGGCTACTCGCTGATCTCGCTTGATTACTCACAGATCGAGCTGCGCCTGCTCGCGCACTTTTCGCGAGATCCTGCGCTTTTGGCGGCGTTTAGGGCGGATGAGGACATTCACGCACGCACGGCAATCAGCATCTTCGGCGACGCGCAGCCCGCGCACCGCACGATCGCAAAGAGCATAAATTTCGGCCTTATCTACGGCATGGGCGCGGGCAAACTAAGCGATAGCCTAGGCATCGCGCGCGCCGAGGCGAAGGGCTATATCGAGCGCTATTTCGCGGCGTTTTGCACGATCAAGGAGTTTTTGCAAAGCATAAAATCGGACGCGAAAGCGGATGGCTACGTAAGTACGCTTTTTGGGCGCAGGCGGTACTTCGACTTCGCAAATGCGCGCAACAACATGGTCTATGCGAGCTACGAGCGCGAGGCGGTGAATACGAAATTTCAAGGCTCCGCCGCCGACATAATCAAAAAGGCGATGGTTGAGATCTCGCTGCTGCTAAACGACGAGGCGCGGCTGATATTGCAGATCCACGACGAGCTGATCTTCGAAGTGCGGGACGATTTGGCGCAGAGCTTCGGCAAGCGCGCGCAGGAGATAATGCAAAGCGCGGCGAGCCTGAACGTACCGCTTAAGACGAGCCTAAACATCGCCAAGCGCTGGGGCGAGCTGAAGTAGCTCCGCTAAATTTAAAGTGCGGCTAAAATTTAAGCGGAATTTAAACGGCGCGTAGAATTTTAAATTTTGATCAGGATGGAGCTTAAATTTGCCCAGTTTAAAATTTGGCTCATCAAATTTTAAACCGAGCGATTGCAAATAGCTGGCGTGGTGCGGCACAGATCGTCGCCATCTTTAAATTTTTGATTAAATTTAAGCTCTCCGCTTGGCAATATCAAACGGCGGTTAGATAGATTTATCCGAATTAAATTTAAACGATGTGTTTTAGCAAGAGGTCTGGATAAATCTTGCCGTGCGTATAAATTAAAATTTCATTTAAGCGGCGTAGTGGCGGAATTTTTAAATTTAAATTTTACGCAAAGCCGCGCGCTTCGTAAAATTTAACGAGTGAGAAATTTATACAAAATTTAGCCCGCGAGAAAATGGCATAGGTTTTGCGAAAAGCGATTTTTGTAAGATGAGATGATCGGCGGCGGGTCTTTTTAAACCCGCCCTGCGCGCCAGTTTGTAAAGACCGCTCCCTTATAGCCTCACGAGCGAAGCTATAAGGATTTTGGACGAAATTTTGGCATGAATTCTGCGCGCCCGCGTAAATTTTTACAAGCCTGCGTAGAAATTCCGCGAGCTTGCGCAGATTTCGTGCCGCCTATTTTTTAGATTTTTCTAGCGCGGCGGCAAGGTCTGCTATGAGATCGTCTGCGTTTTCGATGCCTATGGCTAGGCGCAGCAAATTTTGACTGATGCCGATGCGCTCTTGCAGCTCGCGTGGATAGCTCTCGTGCGTCATCGACGCTGGGTGGCAGATCAGGCTCTCTACGCCGCCCAGGCTCACGGCTAGATCGAATAGCTCAAGGCTGCACGCAAAGGTTTTATAGTCGTATTGCGGCTTAAGCACCAGCGAGATGACCGCACCAATGCCGCTAGCTTGGCGATCTTGTATCTCTTTTTCGTTAGCCGAATGCGAGCCTGCAAAATTTACCGCCTCTACCGCAGGACTGCCGCGTAAAAATTCTATTATCTTTAGCGTATTTTCGCTCTGGCGGTCGAAGCGCACGCTTAGCGTTTTAAGCCCGCGTATGAGCGAATACGCGTCGGTAGGCGATAGCGTCGCGCCCAGAGTGTTTTTCATAAACTGAATTCTTGCAGCAAGCTCGTCGTCATTCGTCGTAACGATGCCGGCGATCAGATCGGCATGCCCGCCTATGTATTTGGTCGCGCTATAAACCACGACATCTGCGCCGTGCTCTAGCGGGCGCTGATAATATGGGGTCAAAAAGGTATTATCCATAACCACGAGCGCGCCGTTTTTGTGCGCGAGCTCGCTGATACGCTCAATATCGGTTACGCGCAAAAGCGGATTTGATGGCGTTTCGATGAATACCATTTTAACGTCGCTTGGAATTTCGGTGATCAAATTTAGATCGTCCACCAAGTCGTAATTGATCCCTTGATTTTTAAAAATCCCGCTTACGTAGCGATAGGTGCCGCCGTAGACGTTATTATTTAACAGCACGCGATCGCCGCTTTTAAGCAGCGCAAAGGCAGCGCTCGTAGCCGCCATACCCGAGGCTAGCGCGAAGGCGTATTTGCTGCCTTCAAATTTTGCAAAAAGCTCTTCAAAGGCGTTGCGCGTAGGATTTGCGCCGCGCGAATAGGCGTATTTGCCGAAATCATCCAGGCTTTCTTGCACGAAGGTGCTGGCTAGATATATCGGCGGAATCACCGCGTTGTGGGGGTTGGACTTAGCCTCTATGCCCTTTACGATTAGGGTATCTATTTTCATCTTTTCTCCTTAAAATTTAATGGATTTAAAAGCTCATCGCTCCGATAAATTTAGCTATGCGCTCATCGCTGCTACCGAAGAATTCCTCTGCATCGCCGTCGAATGCGATAACTCCGCCATCTAAGAATAAAATTCTATCTGCGATCTTGCGTGCAAAGCCCATATTGTGCGTGACGATGATAAGCGAGCGATCCTCTGCGGCAAGCTCGGCGATAGTCTTTAGCACCTGCGCCTCAAGCTCGGGATCAAGCGCGCTCGTAGGCTCATCCAGCAGCAAAAACTCAGGCTGCATCGCAAGCGCCCGCGCGATCGCCACGCGCTGGCTCTGACCGCCGGAGAGGCGAGCCGGATACGCGCCAGCTTTATCCGCCATACCGACTTTTTTTAGCAGCGTCATTGCATTTGCCTCGGCAAGCTCGCGTGGCTGCTTTAGCACATGTACTGGCGCTTCGATGACGTTTTGCAAGACGTTGAGGTGCGGAAAGAGATTGAAGCTTTGAAAAACCATGCCCGTATGCGCGCGGAACGGATGATACTCGCTTGTTTTATGCGGAGCATCGAAATTTATCTTAAATTCGCCTAGCTGTAGCTCGCCGCCGCTTGGAATTTCGAGCAGATTTATGCAGCGCAGCATCGTGGATTTGCCGGAGCCGGAGCTTCCTAAAATCACTGTCGTTTGCCCGTCGCGAAATTCTAAGCTTAGCCCATTTAGCACGACGTGATCGCCGAAGCGCTTAGTTAAGTTCGTAAATTTTATCATCACACGAACCTTGAAAATCGTCGCTCTAGTTTGGATTGTAAGAACGTAAGAAGGGTGCAGACTGCTAGATAAAATAGCGCCGCCAGCACGTATAACGTGAGCGGATCGAATGCCCGTGCGGCGATACGTTGAGCGACCATAAACATATCGACCATTGTAATCGAGGCTACGAGCGAAGTGTCTTTAAGCGTAGAGATAAATATATTTGATAGCGGCGGCAGCGATATGCGCGCTGCTTGCGGAGCGATAATGCGGCGCAGAATTTGAGCATAGCTCATGCCTAGCGAGGTAGCCGCCTCCCATTGCCCCTTTGGTACCGATAGGATCGCAGCTCGCACCGCCTCTGAAGCGTAAGCGCCGATATTGAGGCTAAAGGTAATGATCGCAGCAGCCCAAACATCAAGTGTGATCCCAACGATTGGAAGTCCGAAATAGACGATAAAAAGCTGCACCAAAAGCGGAGTGCCGCGAAAAATCCAAATATAAATTTCGCTTAGCTGTTTTAAAATTTTAAAATTTGCGATGCGTGCGACCGCCGTCAGCATCGCAAGCACGAGCCCGAGCAGAAATGAGATTATCGTAAGCGGGATCGTAACTTGCAGCAGGGCTAGCGCCATCGGCTCTAGCGAGCTGCTAACAAGCTCTAGAATTCTGCTTGTTTCGTTCATTCACTCACATCTTTGCCGAAATATTTAAGCGAAATTTCTTTTAGCTTGCCTTCGGCTTTGAGTTCGTTTAAGGCTTTGCTGATTTGATCTGCGAGCTCTTTATTGCCCTTTTGCACGATTGCAGCGCTATAATCGACATCTTTTAACTTTGCGGCGATTTTAATCGGAGCGTCCGGGCGCTGCTTTAAAAAGTCGTAAAATACGGTATTATCGCGCACGACGGTATCTGCGCGGCGAGCGATCAGCAGCTCCATACTTTTAGCGAAACTATCGACGGTTACGTTTTGCGCGCCGTATTTTTTAGCGACTTGCGCCCAGTTGCTGGTAGCGGAGTCTGCATTTTTCTTGCCTTTTAAATCCTCGAAGCTTTTAATGTCGTTGTTATCTTTATGCACGATGATAGCTCCGTAAACGACTGTGTAGGGCACTGAATATTCATATTTTTTCTTTAGCTCTTCAGTGATACTTACTTGATTAAACACAGCGTCTGCCTTGCCTGCATCAAATGCTGCAAGCATCGCATCCCAAGGCGCGGTTAGAAATTCTATTTTTAGACCAAGTTTTTCGGCGACTGCGCGCGCGACATCTACGTCGTATCCTACGAGCTCATTTTTGTCGTTATAATACGAAAATGGCGAAAAGGTGCCTTCGGTAGCTACTTTAAGCGTGCCTTCGCGTAGCGTTTTAGCGTTTGCGACGCATATTAAAAGCGCGCACGCAAGCAAAGTTTTTATTAAATTTTTCATAATTCCTCCAAAATTTTATGAGCGAAATTTAAAATGCAAAATTCCGCTCAGCTAAGTTTAAAATTCCACGCTTCAACTAAGCGGTCGTAGAATTTATTCCGTAATGTCTTTGCCAAAATATTTAAGTGAAATTTCTTTCAGAACGCCTTTTTGCTTTAGCGATTTTAGCGCGGAATTTATCTGCGCCGTCAGCTCGTCGTCCTTTTTAAGCAGCACGGCGGAATAGATCGGCTCATTGCCTTGAGCTGCGATCTTTAGCGGGGCGTTCGGGCGCTGCTTCATATAGTCGAAAAATGTGATGTTGTCGTTGATCGTAGCGTCTGCGCGACGAGCTATGATAAGCTCCACGCCCTTGCTAAATCCGTCTGCCGTAACAACCTCGGCGCCATAGCTGCGCGCCATGTCAGCCCAGTTACTGGTAGCGGAGTGGACGCTTTTTTTGCCTTTAAGATCCGCAAAACTCTTAATCTCCTCGTTATCAGCTCGCACTACTAGCGCAGCATAAGCCACGGTATAAGGCTCGCTGAAATTATATTTTTTCTTACGCTCCTGCGTGATACTTACTTGATTCATCGCTACGTCCGCTTTGCCTGCGTCAAATGCCGCGAGCATCGCATCCCACGGCGCGGTTAAAAATTCCGCCTTTAGCCCTAACTCTTTTGCCAGCGCGCGAGCGATATCGACATCAAAGCCGGTAAGATTATTTTTCTCATCATAGAAAGAATACGGCGAGTAAGTCCCCTCCGTGGCTATTACGAGCGTGCCCTCTTTGAGCGTCTTAGCGCTTAGGGTGGCGGTGATCAGCGCTGTTGCGAGCAGGGCTTTAAATATTTTCATTACATCTCCTTAAAATTTAGCTATCGCTCGCGCTGCGAGCAGATGCGCGATTATATCGTGCGGAATATATAATTTTTATTAAAAATTCTAAATTTTAGTAAGACGTGATACAAAATTTCGCCTGCATGACAAAACTTTAGCTCATATATTTTTAAAATTTTGACAGAGGTGATTTATAAAATTTCAAGTTTATTAGGTAAAAGTATCGCAGACGGAATTTAGCCTGCGATATAAAATAAAATTTGCAAGTATTTCGAGGCGATTTTTTTGAGTTAGAAGCTAAAATTTTGCGCAAGCTAGACTTCTGCTTGCAGTTGCGAGCGCAAGAGAAGCAAAATTTCTCTCAAAAGCGCTCGCAAGATGATCCTTTTGAAAAAGACGAGCCGCTAGCGAATTTGCCCGCCTCCGCGGACGACGTATTTATAGGTCGTGAGCTCTCTCACCCCCATCGGCCCTCTGGCGTGCAGCTTTTGCGTGCTGATGCCGATCTCGCCGCCGAATCCAAACTCGCTGCCGTCGCTAAAGCGCGTCGAGGCATTGGCGTAGACGATCGCGCTGCCGACTTCGTTTAAAAACCGCTCGATGTTTGCGTAGTTTTCA
>CAUSBF010000003.1:0-28891 GCA_963529595.1 uncultured Campylobacter sp. | reverse complement strand
CAGCAGCGCCGCGCTAAGCAGGCCGTTTAGCACGAAAAATCCGAGCCAAACTTCGGTTAGCTTGCGCGTGTAGGCGCGGACGTGCTCGTTAAGACCTGGCTGCTTCAAAAGCGCTAGGCGCGTGATCGCAGGCGTCGATCTTAGGCTGAGCGCAAAAAGCGCCGCGAGCGAGAAATTTATTATGAGCGGATACAGATACGCAAGCGCTCCGCCGCTAAATAGGGCGCACAGCGCAAAAAATGCCGCGCTCGCGCTCTTAATAGCGCGATCTTTACTTTCAAAAACAGCTCGCGCTCCCCATAGCGCGCTCATCGCCACGAGCAAGCAGACCCGCGCGCCGCCGTGCAACAAATAGAGGCCGAAAGGGTAAAACACGCTTAAAATTATGGTAGCTGTTTTTAAAAATATCGTTCGTCGCAATCCTTGCAATCCTTAAATTTAGCCGCGAGGGCTTGGTTTTTACCGCGGCAGCTTTAGCTTCGTCACGGCGTTGGGCTTTGCTGCGGTAGTTTCGGTTTTTGTTACGGCGGTTAGGCTCTTGCCGCGGGCGCAATTATTACCGCGCTTCGATACTTTAAATTTAGCTTCAGTGTTCAAATTTTAGGCGCCATGCTTTTAAAATTTTAATTCAGCCGCGCCTGCCGCCTTCAAATTCTAGCCGCATCTTAAAATTTAGCTGCGCTTTCATTTAACTCGCACTGCCGCACCCGCGATTAGATCCGCTAAATTAAATTTAGCCGAAATTTTAAAATTTTTGAAATTTTAAGAAAACAGCGGCCGCAAAATAAACAAAGCCTTTTAAAATTTCAAAATTTTGCTCAAGCTCGCGAATTAAAATTTTAAAATTTAAATCTATAAAGCGCTTTACATGCTAGCTCAAAAGCAGCAGGCAAGCGAGCTTTGTGCCGTGCCGCCTAAGCGCTAAGCCCGTAAAGCCGCTTGCTCCGCGCTCTTTCAATTAAAACATTCGCCGCGCGCCGCACACCTTTGATAATATTCTCCGCACATTATCGCAACACCGCGTGCGTCAAACAAAATGCCGCCGTATATTATCCTCTCGCCCGCCGCCTCTGTGTCGCCGCAAACTACCAAGCCGCGACGCACGCGATCTTACCGCGCCGCACGGCGAAATTTAACTATCGCCGCCCGTAGTTTCCCCGCTCGCGCCTTGATCGAGCTTTGCCGCTACGGCATCCACGATGTCGCCAAGGGTTTGGATGTTTTTAAAATCATCGGGCATCAGCTTGTAGCCGGTATTTTTCTTGACGTAATCGACCAGATCGATCGCGTCGATGCTGTCGATCTGCAGATCCTCGTAAATTTTAGCCTCCGGCACGACCTTGCTCTCGTCGATCTCGAAAAGCTCCACGAGCGCCTTTTTTAAAATTTCAAAAATTTCATCTTTACTCATTTTTACTCCTATTTTCGGCGATGTATTGCGCCAAAGACGCAACGGATGAGAAAATTTGCTTTAAATTTTGGGTTTTTGAGTTAAGCACGATGTCGTATTTTTTCTGTACCAAAAGCCCTAGCTCCAGCGCATCGACAGAATCGAGCCCGAGCCCGTCGCCAAAAAGCGGCTCATCGTCATTTATGTCACCGGGCGCGACATCTTCGAGGTTCAGCCCCGAAATGATCAGCTCCTTAAGTTCCAAAATTTCTTCGTTCACAGACTCTCCTTTTCATATAGATTTGATATTTTTTCGTAGAGTTTGCGCACGCGAATCGGGTTTGGACGATCCGGCTCAAAGCCCGTTAGATCCAGCGCACACAGCTCGTAGAGGTCGTATTTCATCCGAACCTCGGGCGTATCGTACCATACTTGTCCTTTTTTTAGGCTTTTAGGATCCATTTTTATCGCGACGCAATTCATATTTTTTGCGAAATTTATCGCGATGTAAAACGCCGCTTTGTACATGGCGATGCGATCTGCGGTGCGCGTGCCCTCGGGGAAGATGATTAGGCTTTCTCCTCGCTCAAGGGCGCTGCGACACGCATCTATCATCGCTTCCGAGCCGGTGTTTGGGATGTAGCCCGCAGCTGCGATGGCGGCGGAGAGGAAGGGGTTTTTGCACAGGCTTTCCTTAACTACGCAGTTTGCGCGCCGCACATGAGCCAAAAAGATCACCACGTCAAGTAGGCTAGGGTGGTTTGCGATGATGAGAGTGCCGCTAGGCGGGAGCTTACAGCGCCAGCTTACGCCGATACTGCCGTAAAGTCGCGCGAGCAGCAAAAATATGCGCCACGAGATCATTATAAAATCGCGTACGAAATTTCGCACGGCGCCTATGCGGTTTAGCCTCAGTAGCGCTACGGGGAGAAAGAGCAGGTTGCCTATCATACATAGCGCGCCAAAGCTTGAGAAGCACAGCGCGATGCCGATCTGCTTGATTTTGCGCCTTAGCGGATTTGTCTGCTTCATCACGCGGCGCCTCTTTCGTCAGAGATTTCGCAGCAGCTTTTGTTGGGAATTTTGCGGCTATCGGCGGGGGTTTTGTTGTTCTCGGCAGGGATTTTATGGTTTATCATGTGCGCAATCTCGATAAAATTTCTACGGCTTGTCGCTCGCCGCATCGCAGCGGAGTTTTTGCGGTTCTCTGCGCGCGCTATTTCAGCTTGCGGCATGTGCCGAAGTAATAGAGTTTTTATGGCCCAGGCGGAAGCCTTGGCGATCTCAGCGCCGTGCATATGCCGAAGCAATAGAATTTTTGAGGCGCGCGGTAAACCGCGATTTCGTGGAATTCTCGTCGCTTGCTGTGCGTACTGTCTCAGTAAAATTTCCGCAGCTTGTCGCATGCTTCGTCGTACGTATTGCTGCGATGAAATTTCTATCTTTTGCCGTACGTGTCGTTGCGATAGAATTTCGGCGGTTTGCCACACGCGCCGTCGCAACGAAATTTCTGCGAAATGCCATATATGCTGTTTTGGCGCCGCCATATGACGCGCCGTTTGATTAAATTTATAGCTCGCGGCGCCGCAAAATTTAAAATTCATCGCAGCCGCCTTGTCGTGTGCATCTTACCCAAGCGGCTGTTCTATTCATCGCGCGGCTAAATTTAAACTCGTAGCCCAAGCTTTGATCTGCTAAATTTATGAAATTTACAGCCCGCTGCGCGTAGCATTTCAGCTCGCCGCATCTGTCTTTATAGCGGAATTTTACGGTGTCTTCCGCGCGCCGATGTGGTAAAATTTTTATAGCCCGCAACTCGCACCGCTTAGGCGGATCTTTTTCAGTTCGTTGCGTATGCCTCGGCAGCGTATTTTCACAGTGCGCCTCATTGCAACGCGATTTAGGGGCGTATGGCGCGCGCCCTTTCGGCGTGCTTTTAAGATGCGCCGTTTGGCTGAGCTCATATTCGATAGCGCAGCTAAATTTAAAACTTTCACTATATCTGAGCTTGGAGGAGCGGCTAAATTTAAAGCTCGTCGTTCGCGCCTTCGCAGCTCCGTATAGCCCGGGATTTTGATCAAAATTGCTTATCTCGCCGCGCTTGCTCATGCGATGAAATTTTGCTATTTTAACGCTCACGATCTTGCCTTAAAAAAGCTGCGATTTTAGCGGGATCTTTGACGCGCCAAAGATAGTCCAAAACCCCGTCGCTGCTGCTCCATTCGCGCTTGCCGGAGAGGATTTTAGCTAAAAATTCCACCGCGGTATCTAGCGGGATCTCGCCGCCCTTTTTAAAGCTTCGTAAAATTTCATTCTCGGCTCGCGATTTTGGATTTTGTGCCTCTAGGCTCTGCGCCGTCGCATCTGCAACGTGCGGCGAAATTTCGATCTGCACGTCATCTCCTCGCTGAAGCACCAGAAGTAGGGCGCAGGCAAAATCGCAGCGCTTCAGATAGTCGTTATTTGCCTCCTCAAAATAGCAGAGCAGAGCGATTTTATCGTTATCTGATTTGCATTCGTCGTTTTTGCCATTTTCGTTTGCGTCCTGCGCGGAGCCAGAATTTTCCGCGTTTTCTTTCAGCCTTGCAGCCGCGATTATTGCGCCGTTTTCGAGCGCACACGCTGCGGAGATCGTCGAAATTTCGGTGTGATTTTGCGTAAAAATAGCATTTTGCGCCGCGATCGCGTTGAGTACGCTGACGCAAAAGCTCGAAGGCGAGACGCTTTCCTCCATCGAGCCTAGCAGGCCAAAACAGCGGTTGATCTCGCCAAGGCGCGAGCAAAAAACGAGCGGGATCTCTTTGTGTTGTGTCGCGGTATTATCGTCTGTTTTGAAATTTTGCCTTGCTGAATTTAAGGAATTTTCATTTATCAAATCTTGCGGCGTCGAATTTAAATTTTGTGGCATAGAATTTAAAGAATTTTCGCTTGAAAAATCCTGCGGCGATGGGTTTTGCGCGGCGGTGCGGCTTTTGCTCGCGTCTAAATCTTGCGACGCCAGATTTAAGGAGCCTTTATCGGCTAAACTCTGCGGCGCATTTTGCGAAATTTTGCCTAAAAGCGAGATGCAAAGTTTCGCCCCAAGTCCCAAGCGGCGGCGCTGTAATGGCGGAATGTGCTCAAGAGCCGGCTTTTTCTTTAAAGACTCTAAGGCTAAAATTTCCTCTTTTAAGCGGGCGTGAGCAGAAATTTTTAAATTTCCTACGGAGCTGTTTTGTAAAGCCTCGCCCTCGCGCTCGGCGAAATTTTTATAAAGCTTCGCCGCCTTTTCGGAGCTGCAATCAAAAGCGCGCGCGGAGCTAAATTTAGACGTATCCGCTTCTTGTTTTAATCCTAGCTCCGAGCCGGGTTTAATATAATTTTCATCAAAACCTTCTGTAGCAAGCTCGCGCCCCGCTTTTTCGTTATTCTCGCAAGCCGCAAAATTTGCGGAATTTATGAAATTTTGCTCGCAGTCCGAAATATCTGTAAAATCTTGCGTAGAATTTGACGTGAAATTATACGTAAAATTTTGATCCGTATCGCAAGCGGGATCGGATTTTCCGTCAAAATTTACTTCGGAAATTCCGTCCGAGCAAGCGGCGAGGTTTTTATAAAACTCCGCCGGCTCGCCCGAAATTATCGCGCTTGCGTAAGATATGCCGAAGCTTAGTTTATTTTGCAATGTAGCCTCTTAGTGTGACACCGCTCATTATCGTGCCTACGCCGCATTCAAACTCTTTGTCGCTCACGAAAACGTTTTTGTAATAGTAGCTCGTGATATTGACGACCTTATTGCCGCCCTCTTTTTTGGCGCGATCTTGAAAACTAAGCAGCGCCGATAAAAACGCACGATTGCATGCGGCTTGATCGCTCTTGCCAACACCGTTTGCTTTTTTATTCGAGCTTAGCTGCTGCGTGATCTTTCTGCCTGCGGATTTGTTACCGAAGTAGAATTTTATGTTCGGATCAAGCTTGGCTTTAGCGTCTGGCTCTGCGAGTGCCGCTGCGATCGGGAAGCGCACGATATCGTTTTTGGCATAAGCCGCATTAGCGACAAAAAGCGTCGCAACTACGAAAAATAGAAATTTTTTCATTTTCTCTCCTTTAGTCGATAAATTTTTTAAAAATCAAAGAGGTGTTTACGCCACCGAAAGCGAAGTTATTATTCATGACGTAGTCCGTCTTTATCTCCTGCTGCTGCGTGAGGTACCTAAGCGGCGCGCACTGCGGATCTATATCACGTAAATTTAGATTCGGATAGAACAGCCCCTCGTTCATCATCATCACCGAGATGAAGCTCTCTAGCGCTCCGCACGCGCCCAAAGTATGACCCAAATAGCCTTTATAAGAGCTCACGGGCGTTTGCGAGCCAAAAATTTCATGCGTCGCCATAGATTCCGCGACGTCGCCCTGTCTGGTCGCCGTAGCGTGGGCGTTTACGTGCCCGATGAGATCCGGCGAAATCGCGGCGTCTTTGAGCGCCAGCTGCATCGCCGCGCGCATAGTCTCGCTCTGTGGGTGGGTGATATGCGTGCCGTCGCAGGTCGTGCCGAAGCCCACTATCTCGGCGTGAATTTTAGCGCCGCGCGCAAGTGCGCTTCCAAGGCTTTCCAGTACGAATATGGCGCCGCCTTCGCCCAAAACCAGCCCATCACGCGCTATATCAAAAGGTGCAGGGCTGAGGGTAGGGGTGTCGTTTTTGCAGCTTGTCGCGTAGAGCTTATCAAATACGAATGCCTGGCTTGGGTGTAGCTCATCCGCGCCGCCTGCCAGCATCATATCCGCAAGGCCGAATTTTATCGCTTCGTAGGAGTAGCCGATCGCTTGAGACGCGCTCGTGCACGCAGAGCTCGTGGGGATGAGCCTACCTTTTAGTCCGTAGTAGATCGCGATATTTGCAGCGACGGTGTGGGGCATCATCTTGACGTATGAGTTGGCGTTGAAAGTGCTATCCTTGCCGTGCAAAATATCTATGACCTCGCCCGTAGCCTTCGCATCGCCGCTACAGCTACCCGCTGCGACGCCCATACGGCCGTCCTTTATGCACTCATCTTCCAAAAGCCCCGCATCCGCCAGAGCTTCGCCCGCGGCATCTACGCCGAACATCGCTACCTTGCCCATCGAGCGGGTATCTTTGCGGTTCCAGTGCGCAGGCGGCGCATAGTTTGATATCGGCGCGCCCAGCCTAGTGTTTAGCTCCTCGCCGAAGATATCCCATTCGCTCATATAAACTACGGCGCTTTTTTGCTGCGCCAAATTTTGCTTTATGCTCGCCCAGTCCCGCCCGAATGCACAGACATTGCCAAAACCCGTAATAACTACTCTATTTAACATAATCCACCGTCTATTTTAATAACCTCTTTTGTGATGTATGCGGAATTTTCGCTTAGCAAAAACTCCACCAAATGCGCCACCTCGCTCGGCTCGCCGATACGGCCTAGCGGAATCGCGCCTAAAATTTGCTCGCTTGCGGTTTCGTTTATGCCTTCGCTCATCGCCGTTTTGATGAGCCCGGGAGCCACGACGTTTACCGTGATCTTGCGGCTTGCAAGTTCTATCGCCAGGGATTTGGCCGCGGCGATTAAGCCTCCTTTGCTAGCGGCGTAGTTGCTCTGGCCGCGGTTGCCGGCAATTCCGCTAACCGAGCTCATCACGACGATACGCCCGCCCTTTTTGGCGCGGATCATCGGCATCAGCGCGGGCTTTAGGACGTTATAAAACCCGCCTAAATTTGTATCTATCACGCTTTGCCAATCCTCGCGCTCAAACCACACGAAGGAGTTATCCCGCGTGATGCCCGCGTTTAGCACGATGCCCCAGTATGCGCTGTTTGCCTCTATGTCTGCTTCGATCTGCTCCTGCGCCGCAGCGGTATCTGCAACGTCAAATTTTAAAATTTGAACTTCCGCCGCGCCCGCATCCGAGCAGCGCTTCGCTACGTCTTTTAGCTTTGCTTCGTTGCGCCCATTTAGCGCCAAGCCGTAGCTCTTTTGCGCTAAATTTAACGCGCACGCCTCGCCGATACCGCCGCTTGCTCCGGTGATTAAAATTCTCTTAGCCATTTATACTCTTTATCATTTCGTCGCTAGCGCGCATTACGCTTAGCGTGGCGCTTGCGATATGTTCGCCGCCGCAGCGGATCTCACAGTCGAAGATATATAACCCCTCGCCGTCGCTCACGCTCTGCCTCGCCGTCGTAATCACGCGCTCGCCCAATTTTAAGCTTGCGCGCGAAATATCCAGGTTTCGCACGCCCAGCAAAAACCCAAGCCTCGCCTCGCCGTCGTTTCTGTAGCCCGAATACACGCCGATACACTGCGCCATTATCTCCATATACGCGTAGCTGCCGAGCTTACCGTCTTCGGTAAAAGGCGAGTCCTCTTTAACGCTAAACGCGCAGCTCGCATACCCGTCGCTAATCTCTAAAATTTCATCCGCGAAGACCATATATCCGCTCTGCGGTAGGATGCTAGAGGCTTTCATACGCGTCCTATTATGGTTACGGCGTTGTCTCCGCCAAAAGCAAAGTTTATATTCATCGCGGTATCTACGCGCGCTTTTTTGGCTTCGCACGCGAGATTAAATTTAGACAGCGCCGCGGAGATTTCGCTCGTTTGCGAAGCTTGATCCGCAACGTCTTTTAAAATTTTATCGTCCGCGCCTCGTAAAGCTTTAGACGCAGCCAAAATTTTATCCGCATTGTTTTTTGAAATTTCACCCTGCGCGTTTTGTAAAATTTCATCGCCCGAGCTGCATAAAATTTGATCGTTCGCGGCGTCTAAAATTTCATCGCTCGAGCCGTGCCGCGCCTGCGCGCCGCGAAAAATTTCAGCCTCCGAGCCGCGCCAAATTTTATCGTTTGTAAAATTTGGCGGGATCACGCCCTGTCTGATCGCCTCGTAGCACACGGCAAGCTCGATCGTCCCCGCAGCGCCCAGGGTGTGTCCGGTCGCCCATTTGGACGAGCTTGCGGGCGCTAAGGGTAGGGCGGCGCTCATAGCCAGGGCCTCCATCGCGTCATTGGCCGCAGTACCCGTGCCGTGTAGATTTACGTAGTCCACGCTTTGTAGCTGCGCCGATTTTAGCGCGGTTTTGATTGCCGTGATCTGCATGCGCGCGCTAGGATCGGGCTTGGTGATGTGGTAGGCGTCGGAGTTTGCGGCGTGAGCCAAAAGCGCAACGTCGCTTATGCGCTCGCGCGAAAGCACGAATGCGCAGGCCCCTTCGCCCAGATTTGTGCCTGATCGCGCCTCTGAAAACGGCTTTAGCGGCTGCTCGCTTAAAATTTCAAGCGCGCTAAAGCCCTGCAGCGTGAGTTCGTCTAATGCGTCGGCGCCGCCGAATACGACCGCATCGCAAAGTCCCGCGTAGATGAGGCGCGAAGCTTCTATCAGAGCTTTGTTCCCGCTGGTGCACGCACTCGAAACTCCGATCGCGACGGATTTTAGCCCGAAGCGTTCGCGGATAAAATTTGCGGGGTTTGCGTGGGAGTTGCGCTCGAAGCAGAAGTTTTTAAATTTATCGTTTGCGTCTTTTGAATTTTTGGCGAAATTTTCGCCGTTCATCGCAGAAATTTCACTGCACGGCGCGGGATTTTCGCCGTCTTGCGAGATAAAATTTCCCGCGCCCTTGCCGCAAGCGAAAAATTCCGCATAGTTTTCCTGCACGCCGGTATTGGTGGTAGCAAACACCACGCCTACGCGGTGTACGCCGAATTTTTGCACGGCTTGCTCGATCTGTCCTTGCACGCCGAGGCAGGCGTAAAGCGCCAGAGCGTTCGTGCGCGTGGCGTAGGCGCGATCTTTGATCTGCGGCAGCGGCGTATCCACGCGCCCGAAGATGAAATTTTTACCGCAGACGCTAAGCTTTCGCAGCGCGGATCTTTTTTCGCACAGCGCGCCAAAAAGCTCTACGGCGCTGTTTGCGCCCGCACAGATGAGCCCGGGGTTACTTAGATACTGCGTCATATCGGCGCCCCTTTGCGTTTATGGTGAAATTCGGTTTATCCGCATTCTCAAGCAGGGCTAAAAACACTCGCTCGCTCTGTGAATCGGGCGGCAGGAAGCCGTCGTTGCGAAATTTCGCCTCTCCGCCTGCGATCGATAAAATTTTACGTGCGATTGGCGCGCCTAGCATATCGAGCCAGACGAGCTTGTAACGGCTCTCCTCGCTGCTTGCGGGTGAAATTTTTGAGATCAGGGCTCTGCTTTTTACGCCGAGCTCGTCCGTCAGGATGAACTGCTTTTGGCTAAATTCCGCTATCTGCTCAGGCACTTTGCGCGCGCATCCGCCTATAAAAAACGCGGCGCAAAGCAGAATGAAAGCCGTTTTAGAAATAGCGCAAAAACGATAAACAGGTCTCAAAAATTCTCCCTAAAAACGAGCGAAATCAAAATCTCGCCCTCCAAAATATAGCTCTTGTGTGACCACACCCTGCCGCGCTCATCAAGCGCCAGAGCCTCTCCATCTGCGCCTCGCGCTAGCCCCACGCGAGCAAGCGCGTAAAAACCTAGGCTTCGCGCCTTAATCAGCGCCTCTTTGATCGTGTAAATTTTATAAAAAACGAGCGTCTTTTCGCTCTCGTCCGCCGCCGCTAAAAGCTCGCGCTCAAAGGCGTTGAAACAAAACTCGCTCGCTGCGGCAAAATTCCGCGGTTTTAAAATTTCAAGATCGAGTCCGAATTTTTGCCTCGCAAAACCCACGGCAACGATCGTTTTGCCATCCGCACTTTTGTGCGAGATGCAAAATTCGCCGCGTTTTTTAAAACGCGCCTTAAGCGCCCGTGAAACGCGAAACTCGCGCAGATGGGCTCGCGCACGCGCCAGCTTCTTATCGCGCCTACTCAAAAGCCGCCTCGGGGCGCGCAGATCCTCGTCGGTGATTAAAATTTTTATCTCGCTCATAAAGCTCTGATTTTACTAAAATAGTCTTTATAAAAATATAAAATAGCGCGGCGGCGTTGAAATTTCGTTTAAAATTTATTTGATACGCTCGGGCTCAAGTGTCTGCTGGATCATAAAAATTTATTGTGTTTTCAATTACGCAAGGCCTCGGGCGCGGTAAAATTTTAAAATTTAGCTCGTTTGTGAATTGCGCCGTGTCATCAGCTCGTCATATTTTGCTTTGCGGCGTCGGTTGTGTTCGTTACGCTCGTCTTGTTCGTCGTATTTTGCGTGACCGTCATGTTTGGTTAAATTTTTAGCGTGGCTGTATCAAGAGGCAGGCAGCGCAAGGATTGAAAGCCTCGGCGTAAAATTTTAAAATTTCACGATGAAATTTTAAAAGCTCTGCCGCAGGCGGCGTTTGTGCTAGAGCTCTTGCGATGAAATCCGGATGCGCCGCGCGATGAGCTTTAAAATTCCGAAGCGAAATTTAAAATCGCGAGCAGTGCGCGGCGCAGCAGGCATCGTAACATAACAGCGCAAAATTAGCCGCATTTGAATAAAACGGCATAAAATTTAAGCGCTCCTGAATACGGCAGCTTGAAATTTAAATACTCTTAAGTTAAAGCGGTACGAAATTCAATCGCGCTTAGCTAGCGCAACCGCATTAAATCCCGAGTCGTTCCGCGCTGCGCCGAGCAGAATGCTTTAAGATCCGTTCCGCATCGCGCTATTTGTATTAAATTCTGTGTCGCGTCGCACTAAATTTGCGTTAAATTCCGAGCCGCATTAAATTTACGTCAGAATTCCGCCGCTGCGAGGACGGCGTTTGATTTTATTTTTTGATCATGCGCTTGTACGGGCCGAAGCGGTGATCGTTCTCGTCAAATCCGTCGTTGTCGGGCCCCACGTCCAGATCCATCTGCTTGACGTCTAGGTCGGGGAAATCTTTCTTCCTATCGGGTTTGATCTTGCGCGGCTTTGAGTTTATATACGCCGTCACGTCGAAAGCTTCCTCCCAGCTTAGCGAGGCGTCCCCTTTAGGCATAGTGGCTTTGACATACCTCGCTCCTTCGATGAGCCTATACATACCGGCGCCCGTATTGTAGCTATCATCGCCCCAAAGCGCGGGGAATGTGTAATAATCGCCGCTTTGAGCAAACCCCTCGTTTTTTACCCCTTCGCCGTTTTCGCCGTGGCAGGCGGCGCATTTTGCGGCGTAAATTTCGCGTCCTTTTTTAGGATCCGCCGCGCGGTCTAAAAACTGCGCCTTCGGCAGCCCCTGGCCTTTTACCTTTGCGCCGACCTCATATCCTGCGGAGAGCCAGTGCATGTAGGCGATCATCGCGCGCATCTCTTTGGAGTTTGTAAGTATCGCTCTGCCCGCCATCGAGCGCTGAAAACAGCCGTTTATGCGGTCTTGCAGCGTGACTAGCTGATCCGATCTCGCGACATACTGCGGAAATCTCGCGTAGATACCCACGAACGGGCTTTGATCGGGCACGACGCCGCCGCTCGTATGACAGCTCGAACAGGAGAGGTTGTTGCCCGCGAAGCGCATTTTTTCGTCCTTTGCCTGCGGCCCGAGATACCTCGTCGTCTCGTTGATGAGCTTCGCGCCGTAGATGACGGTCTTCGCATAAGGCGAGTCGCCGAGCTTTGCCTCGTCTATGACGCCGTTTTCGTCGATGCCTACGGGCAGCCTAAATTCCTGCGTCTTTTGCTCGTACGGCACGGCTTTTTTGGCGTTGAGTTTGGCTACATCAAAGCCTAAAACGGGCGTAAAAAAGAGCGGAAGCGCTAAAACAAGGGTGGTTTTTCTCATAAGTTCTCCTTTAAAAAAGTAAAATATACATTTGAAATTATTGAATTTTTTAGTTAAATGTGCGTTAAAATTTCAAAAAAAGGAGAAATTCCGAGAGTTCGCACAGAGGAGAATTTTAAATAGCCGATTTTAAAATTTGAGCGGGCGAAAAAATTTTAAAAGCTGATTTTTGCGGTCTGCGCGTAGGGGAAATTTTAAAAAAGCCGATTTTGAAGGCTTGCGAGAGCGCAAATCTAAAGGGCGCCTTTCACGGCTCGTTTCGTGCACCGCTCGGCCGCTTCCTGCGCTGTTGTGTTTTGCGTCGCTGCATTTTTGCGTCGCGGATGCGGCATCGCGCCGCGTATAAATGCAGAGCGCATGCAAGCGTCCGCGAGAAACGAACGGATAAGATGAACGGATTAATTTCGCTCGTGCGTGACCGCGGTATATTTGATCCGTGCCGCCCTGCTACTCCGCCACAAACGAGACGTTCGCAAAACTTGTCGCGGCATGCCGCCGAAATATAAGTCGCAAATTGGTATTTTAGCGCGAGATTTGCAAAAGCATGTCGCGGTGCATCGCAGCAGGATCGCCGCCGCATTTGAAATTTATCTAGGTCTGCCGGCGCGATAGGGCGAGGCGGATCGTCTCGTCCATGCGCCGTTTGGGCGGTGCGCGTATTTATAGCTCGCCATGCGCGCGCCTTAAAACGGCGCTAGGTTTAAAATTTAACTCTAGCAGGCTTGGAATTTTAAATTTAAGCGGATCTGGGCTTTGGCGGTCGGATCTCGTCTACGCGCCGCGCAGGACCGTATCCGCGCTAGAAATATCGCCGCCGAGATAAAATTTCGCGCAGCAGGCTCCGTAATGCGGCGATATGAAATTCTAACGCCCCTAAATAAAACGGTATGAAATTTTAAATGCTCTTAAATTAAAACGGCGCGAAATTTAACTGCGCCCGGCGGTCGTATAAATTCCGTCGCTAAGCCGTATCGTGCGGAGCCGCATCGCGTCAGATCAGCATTAAGCTCTGCTGCCGCGCCGCGCGGGATTACGTTAAAATTCTACCGCCGCGCCGTACTACGCCCGACAGGATCTACATTAAATTTTGCCGCCGAGTTGCACCGCACTAGATTTGTTTTAAATTTTGCTGTCGTGCGCACTAAATTTACGGTCAAAATTTCGTCGTCGCGCCGCGCAAAATTTGCACAAAATTCGCCGTATCGTCGAGTCAAATTTGTCTCAAAATCCATTACTGCGGCGAGCTGCGTTAAAATTTAGATCAAAATTTCGCTAGCGTGCCTATCTGTAGTAATTTTTTACGAATTTTTCTATGCGCTCAAAGCCGCGTTTTAGATTTTCCATAGAGCATGCAAAGCTTACGCGGAAGTGCCCATCCATACCAAATCCGCTTCCTGGCACCGTGGCTACGAGCCCTTTATCTAGCAGCTGCATGCAGAATTTCATACTATCAGGTTCTACCTGGGAGCAATCTATGAAGAAATAAAATGCGCCATCTGGTTTTACGACACTAAGCCCAGGAATCGCGCCTATCGCGTCTGTGCCAAAATCGCGCCTGCGCTCGTATTCGCGCCTCATCTCCTCGATATAATCGTCCGCCTCGCCGCGCAGCACCGGCATAGCACCTGCCTGGACGATGCTTGCTACGTTACTGACGCTTTGACTTTGTAGGCTGATCATAGCCTTATTTAGCTCATCGATGGCACAGGCGGTGTAGCCGAAGCGCCAGCCGGGCATCGCGCCGCATTTGCTTAGCCCGTTGATCGTCACGGTGCGCCCGAACATATCCTCGCTGATGCTTGCTGCGGCTATGAAACTCTTGCCGAAGACGATTTTTTCGTAAATTTCATCGGCAATTACTAAAATATCCGTGCCTTTTAGTACTTCCGCAAGCTCTTGCAGCTCCTGCCGCGAATATACGGCGCCTGCGGGGTTGCTTGGGTTGAAAAGGCACAGCACCTTCGTGCGCGGCGTGATCGCGGCTTTGAGCTGTGAGGCGGTGATTTTGTATCGGTTTTCCGCCTTGGTGGCTACGATGACGGGCTTGCTGCCGCAAAATTTTACGATTTCGGGGTAGGTGACCCAATAAGGCGCCGGTATTATAACCTCATCGCCTTCGTTTAAGATGCAGTTAAAGGCGTTAAATAGCGAGTGTTTGGCGCCTACGTTGGTGATGATCTGATCAGGCCTGTAATCTAGGTCGTTGTCGCGCTTTAGCTTCTGCGCGATTAAATTTAAAATTTCAGGCGTTCCGGCAACCGGCGTATATTTTCCGCAGCCCTTAGCCATAGCCTCTATGACAGCCCTTTTAGCGACTTCTGCGGTATCGAAATCAGGCTCGCCCGCGCTTAGGATTACGACGTCTTGCCCCTGCGCTTTCATCTGTTTAGCTTTGGTGCTAATTGCGATCGTTAGGCTTTCGCCGAGCTTGCTTACGCGACTTGAAAGTGTTAATTTCATTGATGCTCCTTGGATTGGTTTAGACAATTTAAAATTTGATTTTTGACGCTAAAAGCTCTGCCGCTACTTGGGTCTTGGTCGTAGATATCGTCGATTTTATAATCTCCTCCGCTACGGACGAGTTTGTAGATTATCGTCTGCGCGCCGTAGGGGCAGGTCTGAGTTACTACGACGGTATCGCGCTGCCCTAGCTCAAAATCATATTTCGCGTCGTCGCAGACATCTTGACCGCCGATTATCGGATCGTAGTCCAAGCAGCCTACCTCACCTTCGCCAGCAGATGCTTCATCTTGCATAAGTGCAGATTTAAAAGAAGCCGATAGGGCATTTTTGTGATCGCCGAAATAGGTATCCTTGATGTATAGACTTTTTACTAGGCTTATTCTGGCGTCGTCCGCGGAATTTTTTGCGCTATTAGTATCGCTGCCGCTTGCCGATAAAATCGCACAAATTATAAAAAATAGAGCTTTTTTCACTTTAACCCTCTTATTTTAATGATTTCAGATACTCTTCGTAGAATTTATTTAGATCCTCATCCATTGCGGAGATATCTTTTCTACCGCTGCAAATGCACTCTTCCAAAATTTCGATACGCTTGATGAGATATTTGATAAGCTCCTGGCTGATATCGGGAATTTTATTATGCGCTAAAGGATCGCTCTCGCAGCTTCCTAAAATTCTAGCGGGCACGCCCACGGCGGTGCAGTTTGGCTCGACATCCTTTATGACGACGGAATTTGCGCCGATTTTGGAATTTTCGCCGATGGTGATGTTGCCTAGCACTTTGGCTCCCGCACCCACTACGACGCCGTTTTGCAGCGTCGGATGGCGCTTGCCGTGCTCTAAGCTCACGCCGCCGAGAGTGACGCCCTGATAGATCAGACAGTTATCGCCGATGATAGCCGTTTCTCCGATTACAAGCCCCGTAGCGTGGTCGAAAAATACGCCCGAGCCGATCTGCGCGCCGGGGTTTATATCTACGGCGGTGATTATACGAGTAAGTCCGCTGATCGCGCGAGCTACAAGCTTAAAACCTCGCTCGTAGAAAAAGTGCGCGAAGCGGTAATTTATCAGCGCCCAGACGCCGGGATAGCAGAAAAATATCTCAAATACGCTGTTACATGCGGGGTCTTGGCGCATCGGCTCGGTGAAGTCCCGTTTTAAAATTTGCCAAAAACTCATTTGATCGTCTTTAGATAGCTGTTGTCGTTTAAAAACAGATATAGCTCGCCCAGGATATGCTTTTTCTCTTTTGCGTCTATGAGGTCTGATTTTTCGATCCGCTCGTTTAGGCTTTCGCGGATATCTACTACGTCGTAGTCCATATCCTCCAAGATGTCGATGACCGATTGAGATTCGATAAAATCCTTGATCTCAAAGCCGCCGTCATCCTTTAAAATCACGGTCGCCTCTGTTGGGTGTGCAAAGAGGTTGTGGCTCATGCCAAGCACCTCCTGATAGGCTCCGACAAGGAAAAAGCCCAAAAAGTACTCCTCCTCTTCGGGATCTACGTCGTGCAGAAATAGCGGATTTTTTTGACTGTCGAATTCTATCTCGCCGTCGCTATCGCAGGTGATATCCCAGATCGACGCCGATAGCGTGGCGCGCTCATCCAGTCTCTCTAGCGGCATGATCGGAAAGTGCTGCTTGATGCCCCAAAAATCGGGCAAGCTTTGAAAGATTGAGAAATTTACCAAATAGCGTTCTTGGGCGTTGCCTAGGGAGTTTAAGAAATTACTATATTCTTGCTTATTGCCTAAAATTCCATACGCCTTTCGCATTATTAGATGAACCAAAATTTCGCCGTTTGAGCGGTCGATCAGATCGACGTAGCCCAGATCAAATAGCGTAAGCACGCTCTCCATATGCGACATGGCGTCGTGCAGATACTCTAGCGCGTTGGAGGGCTTTAGAGTTTTATACAGATCGTATAGCTCGGCGACTACCGGCGGATTATCCTTTTTTAGGGCGAGCTTCTCTTCGGCGTATTCTTGGGTAAAAAGCTCCAAAATCGGCGCCACGAGCACCGCATGGCTGGCGGCTACGTATCTGCCGCTCTCGATAAAAATATCCGGCTCGGCCTCTTTTTTATCCTCTGCGATCGATTTTAGCAAAAAGACCACGTCGTTGGCGTATTCTTTTAGCGTATAGTTGCGGTTGGAGCTTTCTTTGGCTTGGGAGTATTCGATAGCGAGCCCTCCGCCTAAATTTATGGATTTTAAATTTTTCGCGCCCATTTTGCGAAGCTCGGTGTAGATATTGCCCGCCTCGATGAGGGCTTTTTTGAGCGGATGGATCTCTGTAATCTGTGAGCCGATATGAAAATGAATCATCGTAAACTGCTCGATGAGGTCGTTTTTCTTGAGTAAGTTTATCGCTTCTATAAGCTCGGTCGAGGTAAGGCCGAATTTAGAATTTATTCCGCCGCTTTTCGCCCACATGCCGCTTCCGGAGTTGTGCAGCCTGATGCGAAGCCCGATGAATGGCTTTGGCGCAAACCGCTCCTTAGCCGTTTCGATGATGGTTTCAAGCTCGTTTAACCCCTCGATCGTAAGCGTTACGTTATGCCCCATCTCTGCGGCGATGAAGCCGATATTTATAAGCTCCTTATCTTTAAAACCGTTTACGGTGATCGGCGCGCCGTATTTGTTATACGCCATCGCTAGCAGCAGTTCGGGCTTGCTGCCGGCCTCGAGTCCGTATCCGTAAGGCTCGCCGATATCGACTAAATTTTTAACGAAGCCCGGGAATTGATTTACCTTAAGCGGATAGACAGCGTGGAATTTTCCCTTGTAATCAAACTCCTTAATAGCGCGGTTAAAATTTGAGTAAATTTCGACGATCTGTTTTTTGATAAGGTGCGGGAAGCGCAGCAGTATTGGGCCTCGCACGCCGTCTGCGCGGATCTCTTTTATGATATCCACCAAAGGCTGCTTGAAATCGGAGTTTAGGCATAGCTTGCCGCCGTCTATCGTGAAGTTGGAATTTCCCCAAATATTTAGTCCGTAATCGTTCATACTCTATCCTTAAAAAATGCTTCGATCTCTTTAAATTTAATCGCAAAGGTGCTTTGATCCTCTAAATTTTTGCACCACACCTCGGCGCGGTCAAACTCGTCCTGCCCGATGCAAAGGCAAAATTTCGCCTCCGCTGCGTCAGCCGCTTTTAAATGCTTGGCTAGGCTCTTGGGCTCGTATGAAATTTGAGTTTTACAAAACTTTCGCAGTTTTAATGCAAATGAAAACGCCGTGCTTACGAACGCCTCGTCTAGCGCGCCGATATAAAGTCCCTCACGCGCTTGTGGGCTTTCGCGCGTTTTTAAAATTTCGGCTATTCGCTCGATACCGATCGCGAAGCCCACACCCGCCGTCTTTCTGCCGCCTAAAAACTCCACGAGCCTGTCGTAGCGCCCGCCGCCGCCTACGGCGCTTTGTGCGCCAAGCTCGGATGAAACGAACTCAAAGGCGGTTTTGCAGTAGTAATCAAGCCCGCGCACGAGCTTCGCATCGATCTGAAATTTTTGTCCGTTTTGGGTTAAAATTCTTTGCAGCTGCGCAAATTCCGCGGCGCAGGCGTCGTTTAAATTTTCAGTTATAAGCGGCGCGGCGGCTAAAATTTTCTGGCAGCTTTCGTTTTTGCAGTCCAGCACGCGGATCGGATTGGTGTCGATGCGCCTTTGGCAGTCCTCGCAGAGCCTGTCTTTGCGATCTTGCAAGAAATTTACGAGCTTGGTTTTATACGCCGGCATGCACTCCTCGTCGCCTAGCGAGTTGATTTTAAGCGTTGCGGCGACATTTAGCTCGCGTAAAATTTGAGCTAGCATCAAGATCACGCTCGCGTCCTCATAGACGCTACTTTGCCCGAAGCACTCGACGCCGAATTGATGAAACTCGCGCAGACGCCCCTTTTGCGGACGCTCGTAGCGAAACATCGAGCCTTGATAATAAAATTTATGCACGCCGCCGCTGCGGTCTAGCTTTTTTTCGATAAAGGCGCGCACGACGCCCGCGGTACCTTCGGGGCGCAGGCAGATGCTATCGCCGCTTTTGTCGCTAAACTCATACATCTCTTTGCCGACGATGTCGCTGCTTTCGCCGACGCTGCGGCGAAATAGCGCGGTCTGCTCAAGCTTGGGCGTTTCGATGAGACAAAAGCCGTAATTGCGCGCCACGCGCTCGCACACGTTTAAAATTTGTGAGTAGATGCGCGCTTGCTCGCCTGAAATATCGTTCATACCGCGAAGTGCTTTGATCATCTATGAAATCCTTTGTGAAATTTTAAAATTTTCAAATTTTTGCGGCGATTATAGTTAAATTTACCTAAATTTTAAGCCCTGCCGCTGCCGCTTCGTATCGATTCTGCTTATTTTCATCGCGCGCCGCAAAATTAAAATACGCTTCGTGATAAATTAAATTCGGCAAAGTACGGATAAAAAGGCAAGCCTAGAAAGGTCGCTAAATTTCAATCGCCTATGCAAGCTCAAGCGAAAGTATCTCCGTGACCTTGCCCGCTTCGTCCTCGCAGCTTACGGCGATATAATCAAAGCCGTTTGCCTTGACCTCATCCCACGAGGCGGTCCCGCCGTTTATCAGCAGGACTTTGCCGCTCTCGTCCGTTTCGTATTCGTCCATTTCGTCGTCGTAGAGGATGCTGTAACCGAATTTTAGATGGATTTTACGCGGCGGCAGGTTAAATTTCACTAGCTCGCGGCGGGCTACTTTTTCTGCGTCAAGCTCGTCGCAGAACATCGCGTTGTAGCCGTGCGCAGCGCCGTCGAAAAGTAAAATTTCCTCGCCCGTTTTTACGCATTTGGCTACGAGCTTGCACGGCACGAGCTCGCCCTCGTCGTAAAAATCGACGATGTAATCGTTCGGCAAAGTTTCGCTGCGAAAAAGCTCGCCGAAATAATAAATTTTAAAGTATTCGCCGCCCGCGCCGGATCTGATTTGGGCATTTAGATAATCATCCTGAGTTACGTTAAACAGGTTGTTTGCTAGATAAGTAGGCACCCTCTCGTTCATCTTTGCTCCTTTAGCGTAAATTTTAAAATTTCGCGAAATTATAACATATCTCGCGTCCGAGGCATCTGCTTTGTGGGGTGCGTCTCATCTGGGCTCTACGTCCTACGTCTGCTTACCGATGCTATAGGCCTGCTATCGCCGCGCGGCTTGAATTTCGCATACGACACGGCTTGAATTTCACTTACGGCGCAGTTACCGCTCGTGCTCGCCCATCCAGGCTCGTTAGCGAGCTGGTCTTAAGAGATGAATAAGCGTTGCCGCTCACACTCTTTTGCACAACGCAGCCTGCGAGCACGGCTTACAAAATTTTAACCCGCTTGCGCCATTTGCGAATTTTAATCTGCTCGCGCGGCACGTAAATTCTAATCCACGTTATGCCATTTGCGAATTCTAATCTGCTCATGCTGTTGACAAATTCTAATCTGCTCGCATCATTTGTAAATTTTAATCTGCTCGCACGGCACCGCTCCGTCTATGCGAAACGGACTTTGAAATTTTTTCTGGAGCGGGGGTACGTTTGCGAAGCGCTACTCCGTGATACCTCACGCCCGCTTGCTTTGAGGCTACGAAAGCGCGAGTAAAACTGCGCGCCGCAAGCGACACGGATAAATCTAAACGCCGTGTGGAAATTTTAAGCCGCGCGCCGCATGAGTTTAATGTATCCCGCACTGCGAAGCGGTTGGATTTTAAATTTAATTTGCGATGTGTCGCGCCAGCTCGCGGCATGCTATGTAAATTTAAAGCGCTACTAAAATTTACGCGTTATTCAAAATTTAACGCATTGCGTAAAATTTTAAATTTTACCGCACCGTCGATCGCGCACCGTTTCGGCTTAGGCGTCTATTTTAAATCGGCTAAGCTCGGCGGTAAAATTTCTACTTCGCCGCCTTGAAGCTCAAGAATTCCTCGTAGCGGCGATCGATGATCTCTTTGATCTCGGCGTAATTTTGCGGCGAGTTTTCTATGTAAAAATAGGCGTTGTCGAAGTTTTTATCGCCGAATTTGCGCGCGACGAAATCGTCGTAATCTTGCAAATACCAGCCGTGCGTTTTGGCAAATTTCGTGCGGTCCGTGGTGTAGTAGGCCTTCGCAAAGGCCTTGCCAGCGGTGTTTAGCTCCTCGCTGCTCAGCACGCCGTCCATGGCGCCAAAGAAATACCCGCGATAATCAAAGCTATCGTCCATCCGCGCTATATCGTCCGCAAAGTCCGCCGCGAAGTCCTTGGAATAGAGCTTGCGCTCCATGCACCAGCGGAAGAAAAACGCGATGTGCGTCGCGCCGTTTTCCTGCGGGATGTCGGTCGGCGCATTTTTCGCGCCCCAGTGCCATTTTGCCTTGTCATAGGTTACGTAAGCCATTTTGCTATCTTTTTTTTGGACTTTAAGTTGCATAAATTTTAGAAATTAAAAGCAAACGACGCTTGGTAAAGCTCTAAATTTTATCCGATGCAATCTGCGCCGTGAAATTTCAAATTTTATATCAGATCGCTCATTACCTCATAATCGCATTCGCTTCATAAAATTTTGCCGCGGCTAAAATTACGTTTAAATTCTATCGCGCCTCGTAGAATTTCACGCGCCCCGTCCTATGTCCTTTAGTCGCTGTTTTGCCGCCGCCGTCACGTCCTCTTCGTAATCATACCACGCAAACATTGCGCCGTGCTGCACCGAGCCGCCGAGTAGATCGCCTCCCTGGCGGTTTTTCAGATCGATATTTGCGACCTTAAATCCATCCAGCGTCGCTGCGAACTCGCGCAAGCGCTGCGGCGGGGATTTGAGCTTGGTGTAGAGGTAGCAGCGCCCCGCCTGCCCCTTGCGCCCGACGCGTCCACGCAGCTGATGAAGCGACGCAAGCCCCATCCGCTCGGCACCCACGATTAAAATGACGCTAAGCCGCGGCAGCGAGATGCCCACTTCGACGATCGTCGTAGTTATCAGTAGCCGCCCCTCGTCGCGGAAGCGGCGCAGAACCTCCTCCTTGTCCTTGTCGCTGCCGTGAGTGATCAGCACGCCCGGGAATTGAGCCTTCCAAAACGGCGCCGCCTCCTCAAGGCTTTGATAGACCGAGCTTTCGCTTTGTTGCACGAGCGGATAGACGATGATCGCTTGATTGCCCGCGGCGAGCTCACGGCGCAGATCCTGCATAAAGCCCGCAAATCCGTCGTTTTGCAAAATTTTAGTTTTGATCTGCTTTTCAAACGGCAGCTGTTTTAAAAAGCTAAAGCTCACAAGCTCGGACTGGATCATACTCAGCGTGCGCGGTATCGGCGTGGCGCTAAACTGAATGAAATGCGCGCGAAACTCGCCGCTTCCCGTTAGGCGCGCGATCTTTTCGCGCTGATTCGAGCCGAAGCGGTGCTGCTCATCGACCATTATGAGATTTGACGGCGCGAGCTCGTGGTAGAGCAGGGCGTGAGTGCCGATGATAAGGTGTGCGCCCGCAAAATTGGGCTCGCGATCGCCGCTTTTTACGAGCAGGACTTTGATCTGCGGCGGCAGCAAACGGCGCGCCTCGGCGTAAATCTGCTCGGCCAAGATGCTCGTAGGCGCCATCAGATAGCTGATGCGCGGGTAGTTCATCGCCGCGCTCGCGAGGATCACGAGAGTCTTGCCGCTGCCTACGTCGCCCATGACGACGCGGCGGCGCGCTAGAGGGCTTTGCAGATCGCTAGCGATGTCCTTTATCGCGGCTAGCTGATCGCGCGTAGGCTCAAAAGGAAGCGAGGCAAGCCAGTCTGAAATATCGTGCAGCGGGTAAATTTGCGCAGGGAAGCTCGTTTTTTTCGCGCTTAGCTTTTGCAGGTAGTTTAGAATTTCGACAAATTTCAGCGTGCGTAAAATTTCAGCTCCGCTCATCTCTGCGATGACTACGGCTCGGACAACCTCGGCGGCATGGACAGTTCCAGCGTCGCTTGCAATTTGAGCGATTGTAGGTATGGCAGTTGTAGCTTGGGCGGCTGCGGTCTGGATAGTTCCAGTTTGATAATGCGTAGGTTGGGTGGCACAATCGCGCAAAGCGCCCATCGGTGCGGCGAGCGCGTTTTGAATAGCTTCGGCGGCGCTTGCGGTCTGAGCGATCGTAGGCTCTGCGGTTGCGGTCTGTGCAGCTATTACCGTCTGAAAATTTTCGGTTTGATCGCTTGTAGCCTGCGCGCCCGTAGCTTGCGTGCTCAAAGTTTGGGTAGTCGCGGCTTGCGCGCTCGCTACTTGGCTTGAAGTTTGGATTGATGCGGGTTGCGCACCTGCGTCTTGAGTTTGGGCGGCTACGGGTTGCAAATCTGCAATTTGAACGTCTGAAGTTTGAACCGCTGCGGATTGCGTATCTACGCCTTGGGCGCTTAAATTTTGTTGTGCGGCTTGCTCGGCTATGGACTGCTCGGTCGCGATATGCTCTAGCATGGGTTGTGCGGTCGCAGCTTGAGCGTCTGCTGGTCGTGCTGCTTGGACATCGGATACTAGGTCGTCCGAAATTTCATCGCCGCTTGTAGCTGTATTATTATCGGCTTTGAAGTCGTCCAAAATTTCATCTATGGGCGCCTTCGCGCCGTATGTGGCAAGAAAATCATTGTCGCTTTGGACGTCAAAATTTTCGTCGTTATAAATCTCTGCGCCGTGTGCTTTATGCTCCTCGCCGTCTAAAATTTCATAGCTCGCAATCTCGCCATCACGGAGGCTTGGGAGGAGTGAAGTCTCCGCGCCTTTTAGAATTCCGCTGCTTAAAATTTCATTCTCCGCGTCGCGCTTTGCTTCGCAGGCAAGAACTCCACCATTTTGCGGATGGCTTGAAATTTCATCATTTTGCGATCTGCCGTTTAAAATTTCGGCGGCGACTGAGTTTTGCGAGTTTTGAATTACGTCATTATCTGAAATTCCATTGCCATTTAAAATTTTATCGCTCGCAATCTCGCCGTCGCGGAGACTTGGGTGGGGCGAAGCCTTCGTGCTCTTTGGAATTTCTCCGCTTAAAATTTCATTGCCGCTCGGAATTCTGCCGCTGTTTGAAACGTCGTCGCGATCGCCGAAATTTTCCGCGCCGCCCTCCTTGAGCTGCCTATTTAGCGCGGCTAGCATTCGCACGCTGCGCGGCGAGCTCTCGTGTAGCGCAAGCAGTATCGCCGCCTCGTCCGCACGCAGTCCGCAGCCTAAAAGCGCGCCCGCGCTTAGATATTTTTTGATCAGCTTTTGCGCTACCGCGTCGCTCAGCGCGGCTTTGTACTTGGGTGCGATCCTGCCCGGCTCGCTTACGATTTTTGGGTTTACGAACTGCCACGAGCCGAAGCTCTCGTCGCATTTGCCGTGGATGAAAAATTTTTTGCCGCGCTTAAAAGCGCCGAAGTGCCAGTTTTTGGCGTTGAAGATCACGATTTTGATCTCGCGCTCCCAGCTGAGGCAATGCGCCGTGACGATGAGCATCGAGCCGCGCCTGTGCTGGAAGAGACACTCGACCTCCGCCGTGCTCTCGCCCGCGCACGGCGCGCCCCCCACGCTTAGATCGTCGAAGCTTTTGGGTAGAAGCAGCGCCAGATCCAAAAGCGTCGTGATGCCCGCCTTTTGCAGTGCCGCCGCGTCTTTTGCTTCAAAAATCAATTTTCATCCTTTAAATTTTATAGGGCTAAGCCCTTGCGCTGTGAAATTTTACGTGTCGAAGCGAAATCGCCCGCCTAAATTTGATCGAAATTCTATGCGCCGCATCGAACGCTTGCTTAAATTTGGCCGAAATTTCGCCCATTGCGGCAAATTTGCTCGCCGGCTGCGCCTGTAAATTTTGCCGCCTTGCGCGTGTTTTGTTTGGCGGCCATGTCTTTGCGGCGCGCACCGGGTTTTAAACATAGCGCGATTGCTTGAAATTTCACGGCGCGATTTGCGAACCGTACGATCCGAAAGAGATGCACGCGTACACTATCTTTTAAATTTCACGGCGCAGCTTGTAAGCGGCGCATGAAATCGGGCTTTATTTTGCGCGTTGAAATTTTACCGAGCCGTGCACGGCGCCTTTAAAATTTCCCGCCGCCAGAAGCTATCCGAATTCTACACGCCGCGTAAGTTCTCCTCGCCGCAAGTCATGTCTTGCGCTGCCAAGCCGCACGTCGCGCTTCTCGCTGACGATTGCGCGTCGCGAGTGCAGTTTTAAGGCGGCTCGCAAGCTGAAAGAGCTCATCCAAACCGCCGATACGGCGCAAAACGGCAGCGATCTGCTGCGAGCAAATAGCGATTTGTCCGCCACGCGCAAATTTTAAAATCTGCTCGCATAGAGACCGTATGCCTGGGTTGCGACACGAAGATCGCGCATAAATTTTGCTCCACGTCGGCGCGCCCGCAAATTTTCTTTGAATTTGCCGCGCCGTACGAAGCACGCAGACTTGACCGCCGTTTTAAATTTGAGCGCACAAGTTGTCCGTAAACAGAGCGCAAAAGTAAAATTTAGCGCCGCCCGCACCGCTTTATAAATTTAAAATTTACTCATTTATGCCGACCGCAGATACGCGCCGCGACGGGTTAAATTTTAAGCCCCTTTTTTGCGGCTGCCTCGTCGCAAATGACGGAAAAGCTTAGGTTTGTAATCTCGTCGTGCGACTTGATGAAATCGTTGAGCGCCCCGAGTTTTAGCGTCTCGATGCGCTTTAAATTTCGCTCGAACTCGCCGAATGTGTAGCCCTTGTAATACTCGCTCTGCGCGATCGCTGCGCGCTTAAACATCGTCTCTTTTTGCAGCACGGCGCTTCCGATCAGGAATTTTTTAGCGCTTTTTAGCTCCGTTTCGCTCACGCCCGAGGCGATAAATTTCGCGATCTCCTCTTTTACGAGCGCGGCGGCGTTTTGTAAATTTTCGTTTTTAGTCTGCAGATAGCCCCAAAACTCGCGGCGGCTAAGCTCGAAATCGCCGCGCGCATAGACCGAGTATGCAAGGCCGTGCTTGACGCGGATGCGCTCCATCAGCCTGCTACCGAAACCGCTGCTTCCGAGCACGAATAGCGCGGTGTTTGCGATGAACTCCTGCTCCTTTGGCAGCGCAAAGGGCGCACCGAAGTAGATGTAGGCCTGCTGCGTCTGCTCTTTTTGGATCTTTATTTTTTTCGCATCGCTCGGCGTGAAAAACGGCAGCTCGCGCTTTTCTCCGCTTGCAAAAAGGCTTAAAATTTCCGCGATTTTCGGGTTTTTATCGCTTATGTCGCCGCATAAAACGACATATAAATTCTCTAAACTTAACGAGGCAAAAAACTCACGCACGTCCTTCATCGTGATCCGCTCTATGCTCGCCTCGTCGCCTATGAGCGGCTGAGCGAGCCTCGTGTGCGGATACAGAAGCGCTTTTAGGTTGCACGTCGCGATGTAATCGAACTCGCTTTTTAGCACGGCGATCTCACCTATGGTTTGCATCTTTAGCTTTTCCAGCACCGAGGGCGTTAAATTGGGCTCTCTAAGTAGCTCTCGCAGCATATCTAAGCCGAAATCGAAGTGCTCTTTTAGGCAGTTTAGCTGGATGCCGAAGGTTTCAAAATTGCTCGCGGCGCTGATCTCGACTGCGCGGATATCGAGCTTGCGGTGAAATTCGCTCACTCCCAGCGTCTTTGAGCCCTCGCCCAAAACGCCCGCGCAGATACGCGCAAGGCCAAGGGTCTTCTCGCTCACCGCGCCGCTTGCTTTGAAAATTAGCTTGAAGCTCGCCACCGGTAGCGAATCGTCGAACTGATACAAAAAGTCGATTTTAGCGTTCTTGCCGCTTTTGGTCTTAAGTGAAATCTCTTTTTTTTCCATCGTTTTCCTTTATAAAATTTTTAAATTTCATCGTTCTTGCGGGCGTGGTTTTAAAATTTTGACGCAGCCAGGCCGCCTTTAAAATTTGCGCCGGGCTCGTTTTAAAAATTTCGCTAAAACAAGTTTTCAAAATTTAGTTCAAACTCGCTTCTAAAATTTCACGCTAGGGCAGTTTTGCCCGTCCTGCTTTAAAATTTTAAAATTTAATCGCGCCACAAGGCTCCGCAAATTTTAAAATCGTCGCCCTCGTCATATTGTAAATACGGCTTGAAAGCACCAACGCACCGATCACGCGCTATTTATACAGCCCTCTCGCAGCTAGCCGCAAACTACCTGCGGCATTGTAAAATTTAATCGCACCGCACGTTTTGTAAAATTCCAGCGCCCGAAACAGCGCGCCGCCGCAACGCATTCTAGCTACGAGGCGGAATTGTCACAGCGCATTTGCGGCACAAAACGAAATATCCGCGCCTAAACGGAGTGCATACTGCTACCAAACACGCAGCTCTGCGGCGTATCGAGACCGCAATATATTTTGTCGCCGCAAACACGGCAAGTGCTTTCACAAAATACTTTCTGCGCGCCGTCTCCACCGCATTTATCTTGCGGCGTAGAATTTCGCGTCCGAAAAATTTTAAGACGAAATTCCATAGCGAAATGAAATTTTACCGCGCAAATTCCGCTTGTGCCTGTAAATTTAACCCTGTACCGATACCAAAATTTTAAATTCCGTTGCAAAATTCCACGCTCGCGATCGCAAAAATTCGCCATCTGTTTTAAGCTAAATTTGCCGCTAAATTCGCGCCGTAAGCACATAAATTTCGCGTCGCAAACGTGCAAAAGTCCGCACCTAAGCGTACGTCTCCAAAATATCGTAGTTGGTGTTGCGCTTGGCGGGTATTTCGCCTACGTCGCGGATCAGCGCTATCATCTCGTCTTTGCTCATTCGAAAGCTCGCGCCCGCGGCCTTTACGACGTTTTCTTCCATCATCGTACTTCCCAGATCGTTCGCGCCGAATTTCAGCGCCAGCTGCCCGATGTAGCTGCCCTGCGTGACCCAGCTGCTTTGGATGTTTTTGAAATTATCCAAAAATAGCCGCGAGACGGCGAGCAGGCGCAGATATCGGTTCGGGCTTTGCTTTTTGATCTCTGGGTGCTCGCGCAAAAGGCGGGTGTTCTGCCCCTGAAAGCTCCATAAAATGAACGCTCGAAAGCCGCCCGTGCGGTCTTGCAGCTCGCGGATTTTATCCCAGTGCTCTACGATCTCGCGCGTGCTTTCAAGCGTGCCGAACATCATCGTGGCGGTCGTTTTCATACCGATGCCGTGCGCCTCCTCGTGCACTCTAAGCCACGTGGCGCTGTCGCTTTTGCGTGGTGCTACGAGGTCTCGCACGCGGTCGCTTAAAATTTCGGCTCCGGCTCCCGGCATCGAGTAGAGCCCCTTGGCTTGCAGTCTGCGAAGCACTTCGAGCGTGCTGATGCCGCTAAGGCGCGCGATATAATCGATCTCGATCGCCGAGAAGCCGTGGATCGTGACGCTCGGGTAATTTTTGCGGATGAACTCCACGAGATCCTCGTACCATTCGATTTTCAGCTTCGGATGAACGCCGCCTTGAAATAAAATTTGCGTGCCGCCCACGGCGATGAGCTCCTCGATCTTTTCGCCGATCTGCTCAAAGCTCAGCACGTAGGCATCCGCGTCGCTTGCGTGGCGATAAAATGCGCAAAATTTGCAATCTATCATGCACGCATTGGTGTAGTTTATGTTTCGATCGATGATGAAGGTCGTGACGCGGTCAGGATGCAGCTCGCGCTTGCGCGCAAACGCCGCGCGCCCAAGTTCGTTCAGATCGGCGTGCTCGATCAGCTCTAGCGCCTCATCGACGCGCATTCTAGCCATTAGCTCCCTTTAAATTTACATCGCTCGCGGCGGCGTTGGAATTTTTATCGTCGACACCTGCGCCATCCGCGCCGCCTAAATTTACGTCGCCGTCATTTAAATTTACGTCGTCTGCGCCGCTAGAATTTCGACTGCTATCTTTTTTAACCACGATCTGGCCGTTTTTTACGCCTAAAATTTCGACTCGGTCGCCCTCGTTAAGATCTGAAATTTCATCGCTTTTCCAAAATGTACCTTTGAAATAGACCATGCCGTTTTTGACGGTGCCGGTGCCGCTCTCGTCTAAAAAGTTATCCTCATGCTTCTCTTCCGGTTTGAAAAAGCGCGACTTTAGCGGCCTTTTAAGCGCGATCAGAAGCACGAAAGAAAGCACAAACGAAAGCAGAATTTGTATGTCCCAATCAAGCTGAAAGCCGAAGCTCAAAAGCCCCGTGATGAAAAATCCGGCGCTGAAAAATATAAAGGTAAAATCCATCACTAAAAGCTCGACGATTGCTAAAATCACGCCGATTATGATAAAAATCAGCGCGTTCATTTAGCATCCTTCGCGCCGTTTTTGCCGAGGAATTCTTTAAGCACGCTAAGAGAGCCGATAAGCTCGCTCGTTTCGTAAGGGATCAAAATTTTATCCTTGCTCGGATTTTTGGATAGCTCGCTAAAAGCGTTTACGCGACCC
>CAUSBF010000002.1:0-30034 GCA_963529595.1 uncultured Campylobacter sp. | reverse complement strand
ATATTTTAATGCGTAAATTTATCTTTACCGCTCTGCCTAAATCGCAAAGCTCGCCCGCGTCGCTTTACGCGCTCGGGGACGGCTACACCTTCGGCATCATAGATCCGCACAAGCACGATTTTTGCGAGAGCTGCAACCGCATCAGACTAAGCGCCGAGGGGCTTTTGATCCCGTGTCTTTACTTCGAGGACGCGCTAAGTATCAAAAAGGCAGTTAAAGAAGGCGACATCGCCGCAGCCGCCGAAATTTTGGCTAAAATTTTAGCGAATAAGCCCGAAAAAAATCGCTGGCAAGCGGACGCTTCGAATGAAATTTCAAGCCGCGCATTTTACGAGACGGGCGGATGAGGCTTGTTGAGAGCTTTTTGAGTATCCAAGGCGAGGGCAAATACGCAGGCAGGCTCGCGTTTTTCTTTCGCTTTGCGGGCTGCAATCTGCGCTGTGCGGGCTTCGGCGGCGAGCGCATTTCGCCAAAGACCGGCGAGATCTTGCACGGCTGCGATACGATCCGCGCGGTTTTTACAAATCACTTCGAGCACGAAGAAATTTTAAATTTAGCGCAGCTTTTGAATAAAATTCCAAATTTATCAGATTCGTCCTGTTTCGCACCTGCCTGTCCTGCGCCGGGTTTTTGCGCTGCGGAGCCTTTTTTTGAAAGCGATACGTTAAATTCCGCCGCCGCACAAACGCCTCCCCGCTCAAACGGTAACGCAGAAAAATCTTTAAATTTAACGAGCGAAAATTCTTTAAATTTCGCAGTGCAGAATTATTCAAATTTAAATCCGCAAAGCTCTGCCTTGCCGCGGAGCGCTAAGCTTTATCAAAAGCCGATCGTCGTTATCACCGGCGGCGAGCCGATGTTACATCATAAAGAGGCGCTATTTTACGAGTTCGTCTGCGAGCTGCTAGCGCGCGGATACGAAGTGCATTTTGAGACCAACGGCACGATTTTAGTGGATTTTGAAAAATTCCCCGCCTACAAAAGCTGCGTCTTTGCGATCTCGCCTAAGCTCTCAAACTCCGCCGAGCCACGCGAGCGTAGGCTGAGCTTTGCTGCGCTACGAAGCTTAAAACAAAACGCAAAAGATAGCTTTTATAAGTTTGTCATCTCGCCAGAATTTGACGCGCAGCCCGAGATCGCTGAAATTTTAGCGGCATGCGGCGGCGAGGTTTATTGCATGCCGTGCGGCGCAGATCGTTGCGAGCTGGAAAGCGCCGCGCAATTTTGCGTGGATTTTTGCCTAAAAAACGGCTATAATTACTCCGATCGCCTGCACATTAGAATTTGGGGCGAGAAGGACGGGGTATGATAATCAGGAAATTATACGAATTTGAAAACGCTCACATCGTGCGCCTGTGCGGTTCGAAGCGGTGCCGCACGAGCATCCATGGCCACTCCTACAGATGCGAAATTTTGCTTAGTTCAAATTTTTTGGACGAAGCGGGGATGGTTTATGACTTCGGCTACATGAAGCTCGGTATTCGCGAGCTTATCGATAGTTTTGACCACGCCACGACGATCTACGCGCGCGATGATGCGGGCTATATCGCGGATCTGAAAAAACACAGCGCGCGCTGGGTACAGATACCGCTAAATCCGAGCGCAGAGCAGTTTTGTAGAATTTTTTTCGTTCTAATTGACCGACTTTTGAGCCTAACTCAGATGCAAAACGGCGAGCGCGAAGTAAAACTTCACAGCGTCATCGTGCACGAGACCGCGACCGGCTACGCGCAGTGCTTCCGCGAGGACGCCTACAACGCGCAGATGGGCGAGATCTCGCTGGATGAGATAGAATTCTCGCCCGCCGTGCGCGAGGAGTGGAGGCAGCCGGAGCTTTGGCAAAAGCTACTGCGCGGCGAAAAAATCATCTATCCAAAGGATTGCTGATGAGAAATTTCTTTAAATTTGGCGCGGGGCTTATGCGCGTTTTTGCCACGTGCGCGATCTTTGTCTGCGCGCTTGCTTTGGGCGGTTGCGACGATGAGAAAAAGGACACCTTGCAAAAGCCGCCGGTAGATAGCGAAGTGCCGAAGGACGTGCCTATCGCGCCTAGCGAGCCAAAAGTCGATATAAACGCCGATATGCCGCCGCTTCCGGTGACCGAATAAGGCGGAGTGTTGAAAAATCCGCGTCTAAATTTGAAAATTTTTAAAATTTACGTGGTTCGTATGCGGCGCACAAGCGCGATTTTAGCGTCTTTTTTGCCCGTGCGATCTGCGCAGAGAAATTTTAAATTCCATAAAGCGCTATCTGCAAAATTTTATTCTTGGCGCGAGATATACGGCGCGAAACCGAGATTAGAAGGCAACGAGGCAAAATTTAATGCAGCAAATAGCCGCGGTCGCTTTGAAAGGTTTTTAAAATTTCAAAGGCGCGGAGCAGGTCTGCTTTATCTCGCGCCGAAAAAATTTGCGTTGAAATTCGGTACTTTCGGCTCTGGCCGCGCAAAATTTTATTTCGCGAATTTAACTCTCCGGCGGAAGTGATGGATTATCTGTATCAAAGCGCCCTGGGTTTTCATAAATTTTTCGCGTTAGCTGCGGCGATTTTAACGATAATTTATCTGATTTTTACCCAGCTTAAGATCGATGCGGCGGCAGAATTTTGCCCGCGTAAAGAGGTTTTAAATTCCGCCGTCTCCGCGCCGCAAGCTGAAAATTTAAAGCAAAAGAGCAGATCTGGGCTTAGATTTCTTAGGCGCATCAGGCTGTTTTTGCCGATATATTATGCGACTCTCGCGGCGCTGATAATTAGCGGAAGCGTGATGCTGCCGGTGCTGCGCTTTGATCTGAGCTTTAAAATTTACTTTATGGCGGTCGCAGCGCTAGCGATGATCGCGCTTAGCGCGGTATCGTACAAACGGCTAAAAATCGCGTATCTGAGCCAAAACTTTGCGCCGTATCAGCGCAAAATGCGGGTGATTTTGGGGCTAAACTTAGCGATAATTTTGATAGCGAGTGTTATTTGATGGTATATTTTTACGATAAGCTTGCAGGCGAACAGAGCCTAGTTTTGCAGAATGATCAGTTTTTACACCTAAAGGCCAGACGAGCAAGGGCGGGCGAGCGCATAGATGTGCGCAATCTCAAGGACGGGGCGAGTTATCTATATGAGATCTCTGAAATTTCGCGCAAAGGTGCGGTTCTGAATTTAGTTTTTAAAAGCTCCGTTTTTACGCCGCCGCACGATTTTTGCGTCGCTTGGGCGGTCGTCGAGAGCGCCGTGATCGAAAAGAGCCTGCCTGCGCTAAACGAGATGGGCGTCGGGCGGCTTGTTTTGGTATATGCCGATCTGTCGCAGAAAAACGTGCGGCTCGATCTGCAGAGGATGGAGCGGATTTTGATCAACTCGTCGCAGCAATGCGGGCGAAATTCCATCATGCAGATCGAGGTTTTGAGCGACTCGGACGAGCTCGCGCAAAGATATGGAAACGTAAGCCTGATCGATTTTGGCGGCAAGAACATCGACATTTTCGGCGGCGATGAGATCGCGTTCGTAGGCCCCGAAGGCGGGTTTTCGCCGCGCGAAAGGGAGAAATTTAAAAACGCCTATGCGCTTAATAGCCCTTATATTTTGCGCTCAAACACCGCGCTGATCGCAACTTGCGCGAAGCTTATGTTTTAAACGCTCGGCAAATTTTAAAATTTAAAAAGTCGTACGCTTTAAATTTTGGAATTTAAAATTTGCTCTGCGCGATCCGCTATGTTTATCTGCGGCTTGACGCGCGACGCGTATTTGCCGAAGCGTATCTTCGCGCGCTTGTATTTTGCACGCCGCAGTGAAATAAAATTTTACCCGCAAGCGGGCTAAATTTTAAAATTTTCGCGTCCAAAAAGCATGCTTGAGAAAAAAATTGCCGCTTCGCCGAGAGATTTTTAAAACCCTTTAAATTTGCTTTTTAGATAAAAAAGTTGTATAATCGCTGCCTTTTAAAATCATCAAAAAGGATCAAAAATGAAAAAAGATATCCATCCAAACTTTGTCGAAACGACCGTTACTTGCGCTTGCGGCAACACTTTTAAAACGCGCTCGAACAAGCCTGAGATCCGCGTCGATATCTGCTCCAATTGCCATCCATTTTTCACCGGCAGCGAGAAGATCGTAGATAGCGCGGGCCGCGTCGAGAAATTTAAGCAAAAATACGGAATGAAATAGTTGCTATATCTCATTCCTACGCCGATAGGAAATCTAAGCGATATCTCGAGCCGCGCGCTTGAGGTATTGCAAAGCTGCGAAATCCTAATCTGCGAGGATACGAGGGTTTCAAAAAAACTTCTAAACTTATTATCCGATAAATTTCAAATTTCATTTAAAATTTCACGGTTCTACTCGCTGCACACGCACAACGAAGCGGAGTTTTTCGCGGGCTTTGATGCGGCGCTTCTGCGCAAAAAAGCTTGCGCATACGTAAGCGACGCAGGCATGCCCTGCATCAGCGATCCGGGAATTGCGCTCGTAAAATTTGCGCAACGAAACGGCGTGCCTTACGAGGTCCTTAGCGGCGCAAACGCTCTGCTGCTCGCAGCCGCCGCAAGCGGACTGGTGGAGAAAGAATTTAGCTTTTTAGGCTTTTTGAACAATGACGGCGCGCAGCGCAAAGCTCAGATTCTAAATTTAATGCAAAGCCCCTATCCATGCGTACTTTACGAATCTCCGAAGCGCGTGATAAAGCTAATTGAGCAGATCGCGGGGATCGACGCGCGGCGCAAAATTTTTGCGATTAAGGAAGCCACGAAAAAATTTGAAACCAAATTTTTCGGTAGCGCCGCGGAGCTCTTGCTGGAGCTAAAAAGTGCAAATTTAAACGGCGAATGGTGCATTGTGATTGACGGCTCAGGTGAAAAAAGCTTTGAAAAAATCACGCAAGAAGATATTCTGTCGCTTGAGATCGCGCCGAAAATAAAAGCAAAACTACTCTCAAAAATCAGCGGCGAACCCGCCAAAGAAATATATAAAAATTTGATACGCTAAGTCATATTTTAACCGTTTTTCGCTAAAATCCCAAAATGATTATTTACGGCAAGCAGCTGTTTTTGCACCTTTTAAACCGGTATCCGCAGAAATTTATCCGCATCATCCTTGCTAAGGAGTGCGAGAAAGAAATTTTTAAAAAGATCGCCGCAACCGGCGTAAAGATCGAGCGCGCCGATGCGAAAAAAGCTCAAGCCCTCGCTCGCGGCGGCAACCATCAAGGCTTCTTGGCCGAGGTGGAGGAGTTTAGCTTCGGCGATCTTGCTAGCGTCAAAGACGATAAATTCGTGCCGATCCTTTATGGGCTTACCGACGTCGGAAACATCGGCGCGATAATGCGCAGCGCCTATGCTTTGGGTGCAAATAGCGTGATCGTCGTCGCAAATAATCTAAATATGGCGGGCGTAGTGCGCGCTAGCTCGGGCGCGGCATATGAGCTAAATGTTGTTAAGGTCGCAGACGGACTTAGCGTGTTAAACGAGCTTAAACAAAGCGGCTTTGAAATTTATGCCGCGAGTGCGGATGGGACGAGCTTTAAGGAGTTAAAGCTCGGCGCGAAAAACGCACTCGTAATGGGGAACGAAGAAGAGGGGATACCCGCTAGGGCGCTTAAAAAATGCGACTGCGCGGTATCTATAAAGATGCGCGAAGGCTGGGATTCGCTTAATGTAAGCGCGGCATTTGCGATACTATGCGATGGAATTTTAAATGGAAGAAATAGAAGAGAAGTTAAATAATACGGACGAGCAGGCGGAACAAACCGAGAAGCCGGAGCAAACACAGCAGCAAAAAAATAGCGATCTAGATAAATTAAAATCTAAGGATCTGATAGAGATAGCGCGCACGACGCGCATCGACGCGCAAAATTTAGAATACATCATCAATAAAGATTTCGAGAAGCTAGCAAATTTTAACGTGAAGGGCTACATTAAAATTTTAGAGCGCGAGTTCGGGCTGGATCTATCGGACTGGCTTAGCGAGTTTGAGGTCGCGAAGGAGAGCTTTGCGCCCGTTAAAAAGGCTAAAGTCGAGCAGGTCTATGGTCAAAGGGTCAGCCCTAACAAAAGCGGCGGCGGTTGGCTTTTATGGCTGCTTGCAATGGTATTAATCATAGGTGCAATCTTTTATTTCGGACTTTATAAAAGCTTCGGCGAATTTTTGGGCTCGCTTTTATGGGAACAAAACAAAACCACCTATTCTGACGCTCCGATTGTAAATAATACTCAAAAAAAGCTTGAAAACATCGGTATCGACGTCGTTTCGCACAACGCTACAGATGAAAAATTCGCACTAAAGTCAGATGCCAATGCAGAAGCTGCTGTGGATGAAAATTTAAGCTCGCTAAACGCGCTAGACCGCTCTATCAGGATCGAGCGTGCGAGTGCCAAAACGGAGGAAAATTCCACCGACGAAAACGCCACGCAAAGCGCACCTGCGCCCAGCAAAGATATCGTGCTTAGCCCGCGCGGTAAGATGTGGATAGGCATTATCGATCTAAAAAGTGGCAAGAAGCGCGAGATGGTCATAAATTCCCCTTACGTCGTCGCTTCGCAAGGAGATGAGGAGCTGCTAATCTCTACCGGTCACGGGATGTTTGAGCTCGGTAAAGCCGATGGCAACGTAACTTTCAGCGAAAGAAACACTCAAAAATTTCACGTTAAAGATGGCAATATCACTAAAATTTCAGCCGATGAGTTTCTGCGCCTAAACAAGGGCAAAAAGTGGTAAAATCCTCGCTCTCGCGCGTGGCTCTTCGCTCGTAGGGCTTCGCCGTCGCCGAGGATATAATTTCGGCCCGCTGCGGCACTCGGTTTAAATTTAAACTCGCGGCTGTAAATTTAAAAAGTTTGAATCGTGTTGCCTTGGATAAAATTTTAAACGGCGTAGGTAAAATTTAACGGTGCGGATAAAATTTTAAGCGGTGCGGGCACTTGCGGTAGAGCGCTAAATTTAAGAGGCGTCGTCCACGGCGCCGTGCAAAACGGAAGCTTTAATCGTTATCGTTTTGATCGGACGTAAATTTAAACAGCGCCGCAAAGGGTCGCTATGCGATAAATTTAAACGATCAATGTCTCGGCGATTTTAAAATTTTAGTGTGGTAAAATTTTAAAATCGCCTTAGCGATATAAAAGCGCCGCCGCATCGACGCTAAGGCTTGAAATTTTAGCCTCCGTGCAGCGCGAGCAGATCGTGGCGTTAAGGCGCAAAATTTTAAATTTAAATAAAGCTTGAAAATTACTTTAAAATAAGAGGTTTGAGATGTTTGACGAAATCCGTTTTTCAAAAATCGAGCGTTTGCCAAATTACGTTTTTGCCGAGGTTAACGCCATAAAAATGGCTGCACGCAGAGCCGGCGAGGATATAATCGATTTTTCGATGGGCAATCCCGACGGCAGGACGCCGCAGCATATAATCGACAAGCTTTGCGAAAGCGCGCAAAAGGACAAGACGCACGGCTACTCCGTAAGCCAGGGCATCTACAAGCTGCGACTTGCCTGCGCGAATTGGTACAAGCGCAAATACGGCGTGATCTTAGATCCCGAAAGCGAGATTGTCGCCGTGATGGGCTCTAAAGAGGGCTTCGTGCATTTAACTAGCGCGATCGTAAATCCGGGCGATGTCGCGGTAGTGCCCGATCCTGCCTATCCGATCCACACTCAAGCTTTCATCATCGCAGGCGGTAACGTAGTTAAAATCCCGCTTGCCTATGATGAGAATTTAAATTTTAATGAGAATAAATTTTTCATCGATCTGCAAAAAACCTTCGACGAGAGCATTCCGCGCCCAAAATACGTCGTCGTAAATTTCCCGCACAACCCCACCACCGTCGTCGTGCAAAAGAGCTTCTACGAGCGGCTCGTGGCGATGGCGCGGCAGGAGCGGTTTTATATCATCAGCGACATCGCTTACGCAGAGATCGCTTTTGATGGTTATAAAACGCCGTCGATCTTTGAGGTCCAGGGCGCAAAGGACGTCGCAGTCGAAGCGTACACACTCTCTAAAAGCTACAATATGGAGGGCTGGCGCGTAGGTTTTGTTAGCGGCAACAAAAAGCTCGTAGCCGCGCTTAAAAAGATCAAGTCGTGGTTTGATTACGGCATGTTTACGCCGATCCAAGTAGCTGCCACGATCGCGCTGGACGGGCCGCAGGAGTGCGTAGAGGAGATCCGCGCGAGCTATGAGAAGCGTAGAAATTTTTTGATTGACGCTTTTGCGGACGCGGGCTGGCAGATCGCAAAACCTAGCGCGTCAATGTTTGCATGGGCGAAATTACCGCCCGCGGCGGCTCATCTAAGGAGTATGGAGTTTTCCAAACAGCTTCTTACCAAGGCGCGCGTCGCCGTAAGCCCCGGCGTGGGTTTTGGCGCGGCGGGAGACGATTACGTGCGGATCGCTTTTATCGAAAACGAGAATAGGATCCGCCAGGCCGCTAGAAATATAAAAAAATATTTGAAAGAGATCTGATGAAGGTAGCGATTTTGGGCGTCGGCACCGTAGGTAGCGAAGTTGCAAACATTTTGATCAAAAACAAAGATATCATCCTTGCGCGCGCAGGCGTTAGCATAGAGCCCGTAATCGGGCTCGTGCGCGATACGAGCAAAAAAAGGGACATACAAATTCCGCTTAGCAGCGACGCTGGGAGTATCATCGAGCGCGATGATATCGACGTTTTTGTAGAGCTCATGGGCGGGGTAGAAAAGCCCTACGAGATCGTAAGCGAAATTTTAAAGCGTAAAAAGGCGGTCGTTACCGCAAATAAGGCGCTTTTGGCTTATCATCGCTATAAACTTCAGGCTTTGGCGGGCGATACGCCTTTTGGCTTTGAAGCGAGCGTAGCGGGCGGAATTCCGATCATCAAAACCCTGCGCGAAGGGCTAAGCGCCAACCGTATCGAAAAGATCATCGGCATCGTAAACGGCACGAGCAACTTCATCCTTACGAATATGATGCAAAAAAACGAGAAATTTGAGGACGCGCTAAAGCGAGCTCAAGAGCTCGGATACGCCGAAGCCGATCCTAGCTTCGACATCGGCGGATTCGACGCGGCGCATAAGCTTTTGATCCTAGCTAGTATCGCATACGGCGTACACGGAGATCCTGAAGATATCCTAATCGAGGGGATCGAGGAGATCACGCAGGAGGATATCTATTTTGCGCGCGAATTTGACTTCATAATCAAGCTGCTTGCGGTAGCTAAGCGCGCGAGCGATAATAAAGTCGAGCTGCGCGTCCATCCTGCGCTCATTTCAAAGGATCAAATGCTCTCAAAAGTCGACGGCGTGATGAACGGCGTGAGTATCTACGGAGACTGCGTCGGTGAGAGTATGTATTACGGACCGGGCGCGGGCGGAAGCGCTACGGCAAGCGCGGTTATAAGCGATCTCATTGACATTGCGCGCGATAACAAAAACCCGATGCTCGGCTATAAAATTTTGCCGAGCGAAAATTTTATGCAAATTTTGCCTAGCGAGCAGATCCGCACGAAGTATTATTTCAGGCTGCGCGTGCGCGACGAAAAGGGCGTGCTTGCGAAGCTTACGAACATTATGAGTTTAAGCGATCTTTCGATCGACAGCTTTTTGCAAAAGCCTAAGCTCAAAATGGATGAGGAGGTGACGCTGTTTTTCACGACGCATACGTGCTGCGAGAAGGATATCAAACGCGCAATAAGCGTGATTAGCGGCGAAAATTTCATCACGCAAAAGCCTTTTATGATCAGGATCGAAAGCTAAGTTGGGCTTAAAAGAATACATTTTCGGCTTTGCCTGCGAGGACCGTGCGGCGGAATTTTTACGCAGCGAAGGATTTGAAATTTTAAAGCGAAATTTCCGCTGCCGCTTCGGCGAGATCGACATCGTCGCGCGTAAGGGCGGAATTTTGCACTTCGTCGAGGTGAAGGCCACGAGCGGCGATTACGACGCCGTAGAGCGCGTGACGAGCGCTAAGGTGGCTAAAATTTTAAAGGCGGCGGAATTTTATCTGATGAGCTGCGATACGGACGAGCTGTGGCAGATCGACGTCGTGGAAGTTTATCCAAAGCAGATAAAATTTATCGCCAACATATCTTTTTAAATTAGAATTTTTATTATTTATTTAAGATAATGAACTATAATCCGCAGAATTTTAACACAAGGAGAACACTATGGGAAAGTATATAGAGCTTACTTCGGAGAATTTCGACGTTATTAAAGAGGGTGTCGCGCTAGTCGATTTTTGGGCGCCTTGGTGCGGACCGTGCCGTATGATCGCCCCGATCATCGAGGAGCTTGCGAACGATTACGAGGGCAAGGCTAAAATTTGCAAAGTAAATACCGACGAAGCGCAGGATCTTGCGGTGCAATTCGGCGTCCGCTCGATCCCTACGATACTATTTTTCAAAGACGGCGAGCTAAAAGCTCAGCTTATCGGCGCGCAATCCAAACAGATCATAGCCGACAAACTAAACTCGCTTCTGTAAATTTTAAAAGGGCGGCTTTCGCCCTTTTTTTCCCACTCATCGTTTTATTAATTAAATTCGTAAATTTAGCGCCCGCGACTTTACTTAATAAAATAATTAAGGAGAAAGAATGTTAGATTTAGCAATTATCGGCGGCGGCCCTGCGGGGTTAGCGGCGGGGCTTTATGCTACAAGAGGCGGTTTGAAAGACGTCGTGATGTTTGAGATGGGGATGCCCGGCGGGCAGATCACCTCAAGCTCCGAGATGGAAAACTATCCGGGCGTCGCCGCGGTAACCGACGGGATGAGCTTTATGGCGCCTTGGCAGGAGCAGTGCTTCCGCTTCGGCTTAAAGCATGAGATGGTGCGCGTGCTGCGCGTCTCAAAAGACGGCGACGGAAATTTTACTATCTATCTCGAGGGCGATCAAACGCGTCGCGCACGTGCCGTTATCGTCGCTACCGGCTCTACTCCGCGCCGCGCGGGGATCGAGGGCGAGGATGAGTTCTTTGGTCGCGGCGTTAGCACCTGCGCGACCTGCGACGGGTTTTTTTACAAGGGCAAAGAGGTTGCCGTCCTCGGCGGCGGCGATACGGCGCTAGAGGAGGCTCTGTATCTAGCTAAAATTTGCTCTAAAGTATACCTAATCCACCGCAGGGACGAGTTTCGCGCCGCGCCTTCGACCGTGCAAAAGGTACGCGAAAGTGAAAATATCGAGCTCATCACAAACGCGCTCTTAGAGCAGATCAAGGGCGATGCAAGCGGCGTAACTGGCGTCGTAGTCAAGGATAAAATTAGCGGCGTCGCGCGTGAGCTACAGCTACCTGGAATCTTCGTATTCGTAGGGCTTGACGTGCGAAACGAGGTGCTAAAAGACGAAAGCGGCAAGTTCATCTGCGACGTCACGCCGGGCGGACAGGTCGCGGTAAATTTAAAGATGCAAACAAGCATAAGCGGGCTATTTGCAGCGGGCGATATGAGGCAGGATGCGCCTAAGCAGGTCGTTTGCGCGGCAGGCGACGGCGCAGTTGCTGCACTTAGCGCGATCGCGTATCTGCAAGGACACGACAAATAAGCTTGTATCCGGCGTAAAATTTCACGGCGCGGCGGGCGAAACTGCTTCCGCCGCGCTTTAAATTTAAAATCACGCCTGAAATTTTGAATGAAATTTTAATACAAAAAAGGCGGCTAAATTTTAAAATTTCATAAAATTTAGCCGCGAGATAGGGCGCTTATTGTCTTTCGTAGAAGCCCGCTATGACATCTTTTGACTTCATTTTATTTACGGGATCTTCTTTGCCGTTAGTGATAAGTTTAAATTTATCAGACAGACTTACGCTTTTACCCTCATTTACGATAAAATTTAGCTCGATAGCAAGCTTTGATGATCCACCTTCTTTATGTCCGAAGCTCGCGTCCAATTGCTCTGCGGTTATTTGCGAGTAATAAATGGCTGCTTTTAAGCACTCCATAATAGAGTCTATGTAGATTTCGGTATCGCTTTCTTTTAGTATCTCCCCTTTTAATTTGTCGTCGCAATCTACCGACTTCCATTCCTCCTCAAAAATTCTATTTTGCCTTTGGTTTTTAAGCGTTTCTTGAAATTTAGCTTCGTTTAATTTGCAGTGTTCTTTTGCCAGCTTAAACAAACCCTGCGCGTCGTAAGCCTTACCCTCATAAAAAGTCATAACTCTTTTTAAAGATGAGTCTAACATCTCTTGTTTATATGATTTAAGCCTATGCTCTACATCCACGTCGCAGACCATCTTAACCGTCTTTAATCCGCCGTTCTCCTCTTTGCTCCAGGTGATATTTTTGCAGATTTTTGAACCCTCGATCGCCGTACCGATACTCATAGATTTAAAATCTGGTAAGGTGTAGTTTTTGACAAGTTCCACATCGTTATCGCCGCATCCGGTTATAATAAATGCCGCAAGCACGGCGCCTAGCACATATTTCATCTTTGATCCTTTGAAATAAATTCTGAAAATAATACTATCGATCTCCACTTAACAACGTATAAATTTAAAGCCGAAATTTGAAATAAATTCGCAAAGCGCTAGAGATCAAGAATGCAAAGGTGAAATTTGATGAAAGAATTCGGCGAGAGAGGGAGGGAATCGAACCCCCCGGAAAACGGTCAACCGCCCTCCTATCGGATTTGAAGTCCGCAGACGCCACCAGGTCGCCATCCTCTCCAAATGCGGGAATTATAGCGAGATAAAATTTATTTAGCTTTAAAGAGGCTAAATTTTAATCCCTTTCGGCTCATTATTAGCGAAGGTAGGATTATGAGCGCGCCCAAAAGCAGCAGGCTCATCACCAAACATATCAGTAGCCCGAAGTAGATCGTAGGCCAGAAATTACTCATCATCATCACGCTGAATCCCAAAATGATCGCAAACGACGTATAATACATCGCGTATCCGATACTTGCGTGGCTCGCGCGGATCGCCGCAGCCTCGTCGCCGCTGCGCGCAAACTCCCGCTTATAGCGGTAGATGTAGTGGATGACGTCGTCCACGCCGATACCGATGCTAATCGCCGCTATCGTGATACTCATGATATCCAGCGGAATGCCCGCAACGCCCATGATGCCGAAGCAGGCGCAAAGCGGGATTAAATTTACGACGATCGCGATAAGAGCATATGAAAACGAGCGAAAGATGATCACGAAAAGCACGAAAAGCACGAGCACGGTGATACCCAGAGTGCCTATCTGCGAGCTCATCAGGCTTTGAAGCATATTGTTATAAAGCACCATTATGCCGCTAATCTGCACCGTGACGTTATCGTTGGCGAGTAGGGAGCTCAGATCGCGCTTAAGATCGGCTAGAAACTGCGCCCTGCGAAGATCTGGATCGCTATCTATCGTGCGGACGCTAAAGTGCGCCTCGTTCGCTTCGATATTCACAAAGGGCGAAAGCACCATCTCGCGGTAGTTTTGCGGCAGCTCCGAATAGATAAGCGCGAGGCTCAGATCGTCCAGATCGCGCCCCTGATTGATCTGTTTGCCGAGCTTCAAAAGCGATGCGAGCGAGCTTACGTTGCCGATAAACTCGTGCCCCGTGACGTTTTTGTCCTTCAAAAAATCATCTATCTTGCCGATGATACGCATCTTTTCGGAGGTGAACCAATACTGCGGCTTGTTTTCGTTGGCGGCGTATTCGGCTTCGAAATCGCCAAAATCGTCGCTCGCGGTGGAATTATGCTCTAAATTTGCGGCATGGGTTTGATCTAAATTTACGGCGCCGCTTGGCTGTGCTGCCGCGACGGAGCTTTGCGCGATAAAATTTTGATCATTTAAATTTTGCGCCGCGGCAATGGAACTTTGAGGTGCGGAATTTCCTGCAATAGAAATTTGCGCTGTGGCGGTAGAAATCTGTGCAGCGGAATTCTGCGCGATAGAATTTTGCCCCGCGGGATTGGAATTTTCACCGTTCTTAGAATTCGCGCTGCCGCTTGCGGAATTTTCACTCTCGCTAGCGGGATTTGCGCCGCCCGCACTTTTAAATTTAACGACGATATCAAGCGGGATCGTTCCGCCGAGATTTGTATCGATGACCTCCATACCCGCGCGGATGTCGGTGCTTTTTTTGAAGTAGCCGATGAAGCTGTTTTCGACGCGCAGCTGTGAGATGCCGTACAGCCCAAAGATCACCGCTGCAGCGCACACTCCGTAGACCACGCCTCTGCTACGCAGCGCCGTTTCGGCGCACCAAAGCGTAAATTTAAAGTGCTGCTCGAAGCTGCGGTTATTGTGCGTGCGCCTTAGAAGCGACATAACCGCGCCGAATACTCCAAACGCCGTAACTAGCGAGATACTGATGCCTACACTCATCATAATTCCCAGAGAAATTACGGGTTTTATATCGCAAAAAATTAGCGACATAAAGCCGATAACGGTCGTAAAGATTGCGAAAAAGCAGGGTCTTGCGCGCTCGCGCAGCACCGCATAAACGAGCTGACGCTGCGAAAAGGCGTGAAAGCGCGCGCTAAACTCGCGGTAGGCGACGATTAGGTGGATACAGACCGAAACCGTGATGATGAGCTGAAGCGCTATGAAATTTGAGCTAATCACCGTGACCTCAAAGCTCAAAAAGCCGAATAATCCCGCTGCGAGCACGACCGAATACGCGCAGATGATAAGCGGCAGCAGGATAAATTTCGCCTGTTTAAAAAAGAGCCAAAAGCACGCTAGCAGAAGCACCAAGGCGCCGAGTCCGTAGGTCACCAGATCCGAGCGGACGTAGCCCACCATATCGTCGGCGATCATATTTAGCCCGCCTAGAAACAATCGGTCGCCCGCAAATTCCTTCTCAAAGCCCGCGATCAGCGCGCGCAAAGCCACAATGTCGCGGTGATCCTTTTCGCGCAGCTCGTCGCGGTAGGATTTAAAATTTTGCTCCGCAACTTTAAGCGCGTCTTTAAGCTGTGAAATTTGAGCCCCCGAGCGATTGCCCTCGTGCTCTGCTTGCTCTAGAGCGCTTTTAGCCCCGTCTCTTAGGTGCAAAAGCTCCTCGTAGCGGCTCTGCGGTTTTAAATTTATTAAAATTGCGGTAGTGCGAAAATCGGCGCTTACTAAATTTGATGCGTAAAAGGGGCTTGTGGCGAACTCGCGCCTAGCTGCGGTTAAATTTACGTCTGCGTCGGTAAGAGTGGGTATGTGCTTAAGCAGCTCGCTCATGCCGCCACCTTTGTTTAGTAAAAGCGGTACGTTCGTGATGTCCGTGACGCTGGCGACGAAATCAAGCTTGGAAAAAGCCGCATCCATCTGCGCTATTTTGCGGATCGTCTCGGGCGCTAAAAGATCGCCCGCGGGAGTGTATGCAAGCACCAAGAAATTCGGCGTTTCGTAGCGCTTGGATACTTCGCGCCAAATTTGAAGGTCTTTGTCATTATCTAGCAGAAGTGTCTGGCTCGAAGCGTCGATCTCTAGCTTTGTGGAGTAATATCCGAAAAACAGCGCAAGCGCCGTAAACAGCGCGAGCGTGATTTTCGGAAACGCGACGATTAAGCGAAAAATTTTTTTCAAATACCGCTCTTTTAGGCGTGCCGCTATTCGCCGCTATTGATGACGGTGGAATTTAGCCGCTTTATAAGCTCGTCAAAGCCCAAGCTTTGCGTTACGTCGCCTAGCTGCGAGCGGTAGGTCTGAATTAAGCTGACGCCCACGATATCGACATCGTAGATGCGCCAATCAGAGCCGTTAGGATAAAATTTAAAATCTATGTCGTAGTTTTTCTGTTCGCCGATGACCTGCGTTTTTAGCACGCGGCGCTTATCGCTCGGGCTTTGTTTGCTTAGCACCTTCATATCCTGATCGGTATAAAGCGAAAGCTTTTCGATAAAGGATCGCTTTAGATGTGCCTCGAAGGCTTTATTAAATTCCGCGATCTGCGCGGGGCTAAGGCTCGCGTAATGCTTGGCAAGGGATAGCTTCGCCATCATTTTATAATCAAAATAGCCGTCAAAAAGTGCAAAAATTTTCGCTGGCTTTGCGTCTTTCGGGGTACTGCTTCGCATAATATTTACGGCCTCGGCGACCTTTTGGCTCATCACCGGCTCGATATCCGCATCGCTAATAGCGTGCGCCGAAATCAAAAGCGCTCCGCAAAGCGCTAGAACTTTTAAAATTTTCATTTTCATTCCTTTATTAATTTCTCGCGATTTTGCTCGTAAGCATCGCGTAAAAATGGATATAGATCCACCGCATCTTTGGTCATTTTTTCATAAAATTTCGGATCGCGCGAGTAGTCGTTAAATATTCTAAATCCATTGACGGAGTTTCGAACGGTGCCATCTTTAATATAATTTATCGGGTTTGAAAAATAATCTCCGACAAGTCCCGCTGTATCGCGTAGATTGCTTTGTCCTAAGATCGGCCAGACGATATGCGGACCTGCCGGCACGCCCCAGTATCCTAGTGTCTGCCCGAAATCCTCGTCGTGGCGCGGAATTCCGTAGTATTTGCCTGCCATATCATTAAGCCCGCCGAAGCCGACGGTCGAATTGATCAAAAACCGCTTTGTCTCATCCCAAGAATTTTCAAATTTACCCTGCAATAGGTTGTTTACGAGCCTCATCGGATATAAAATATTATAGAAAAAATTTGAAAACGCGCCCTGGATCGGATCGGGCATTACGTAATCGTAGCCGCTGGCTACGGGGGTTAATATGTATGAGTAAAATACGTCGTTAAAGCTCGTCATAACGCGGTTATAGCCGCTAAGCGGATCGAAAACCTCACGTTGCGCGAACTCCTCGTCAAAACCATCCGTATCGCTAGGCGCTACGTCTTGCTTTTGCGAGCAACCGCAAAACGCCAACGCTGCGGCTAGGAATAGAATTTTTATAAATTTCAAATGCGACCCTTCTTTATAAATCAAAGTGGCGATTTTACAAATTTAAAGAAATTTTGTCAATAAGGGTAAAATTTCGTATAGAATTTCCCTCTTTATATCGCAGAATAAAGCCTGCGGCTCTTTAAGAAATATATCAGAGGATATATTATAAAATCACGTGAAAGTAAATAAGAAAGGATGAAAATGGACGCAAAATTTGCTTTGGAATTCCTGCTTGGCAAGGAAACATCGCTTCTAGCCAAGCACATTAAGCTGCTTAAGGCCGTAGATGAGACTAAAAGTATTACAAAGGCCGCAGAGATCGTAGGAGTGTCGTATAAAAACGGCTGGGATGCGCTAAATTTAATCAACAACGCGAGCAAAAAACCCCTCATCGTCCGCACTCAAGGCACTAAGAAAAATAGCGGCTCGGAGCTCACTCCATACGCTCACAAGCTGATTCGCGCTTATGATGCTATCAGCCACGCGGGCGAGACGTTTTTGAGTGAAATTTTAAAGCTTGACGAGATTACCGAAGAGAGCCTTTTGAGCTTAGAGAAGATCGGTATGAAGCTTTCTGCGCGAAATCAGCTAAGCGTTGAGATTACGGATGTTCAAACAGGCGCCGTAAATTCTCAAATCACGGCTAAACTCGCAGGCGGCGAAATTTTATGCGCGACGGTAACCGTAGAGAGCGAAAAGAATTTAGGGCTAAAGAGGGGCAAGGATGTGCTGTTTTTATTCAAAGCCCCAAGCGTCATCATCGCTAAAGGAGCCTCGGAGAAGCTAAAACTTAGCACGACGAATCAAATCAAAGGCACGATTAGCGAGGTCAAAATCGGCGCGGTAAACGCAGAGATCTGCCTAGGCACGAGCTCGCATCAAAACATCACCGCGATCATCACGCGAGAATCTGCCACCGCGATGGCTCTAGGAGTAGGAGATGAGGTAACGGCGATCATCGAGCCTAGCGAGATCATTATTGGCGCGTAATAGGGTGAAATTGGGTGCTCAAAATTTTAAAATTTAAGGCGTAAATTTAAAATTTTAGATACAATTCAATTCTCGGCGAGAGCCGAAACGAAAGGCATAAAATGAAGTTGAAAGCGGTGCTTTTAGGAATTTTAATGGCAGGCGCGCTAAGCGCCGGAGAGGTCAGCGTAGCAGCCGCTGCGAACACGACGTATGCGTTTGACGAGATCAAAGCGGAATTTGCCAAGCTGCATCCGCAAACCACGCTAAACGTGAGCTTGGGCGCGAGCGGTGCGCTTAGCACGCAGATCAAAAACGGCGCGCCGTTTGATATTTTTATGGCGGCGGATATGAAATTTGCAGACGATCTGCATAAAGAGGGCTTTGCGACGGCGCCTGCCAAAACCTACGCAAAGGGCAAGGTCGCGATGTTTAGCGTGCGCGGCGTAGATCTTAGCAAGGGGCTTGAAGCTTTAAAATACCCTAGCGTCAAAACGATTTCGATAGCAAATCCAAAGACCGCTCCTTACGGCACCGCAAGCGTACAGGCCTTCCAAAAAGCAGGGGTTTACGATGAGATCAAAGGCAAAATCGTAGAAGCAAAATCGATCGGCGAGGCTCTTTCACAAGCGCTTAAAGCTTCCGACGTCGGCTTTATCGCCGCTAGCGCGATGTATGCGCCTAAGATGGCAAAGGACGGCTGCAACGGCAAGCCTTGCAAGCAGGGCGAAAATTTCGTCTTGGTTGGTACCGACCTCTACGAGCCGATAGCCCAAGGCATGGTTGTGCTAAACCGCGCCAAAGACAATGCCGAAGCCAAGGCATTTTATGATTTTATCCTAAGCGATAAGGGCAGGACGATCTTTGCTAAATACGGATACGAGTTTTAATGATTAGAGCGAGAATCAACGAAATTTTACAAAAAGACGGCATCCATTCTGTAGGATTTATCGCGGGCGGCATCAAGCTACGTGGCGTATTTCTGCAGCTAAGTAGCGAGCTTAAGGTGGGTAGCGAAGTTTACGTGGGCTTTAAAAGCACCGATGTGCTTTTATCTCGCGAAGCCCTAAGTGGTGTATCTAGCGAAAATGAAATTCACGGCAAGATTATGAGCCTAAGCTTAGGTGAAATTCTATGCACGCTCAGGTTTGAAGGCAAGATAAGCTTTGATGTGCTCATTAGCGCGCATTCTGCGCAGGAGCTTGCTTTACGCGATGGCGACGAGGTTTTCGCATACGTTAGCGCCACTGCGATATATATAGAAAAATATGATAACGATTGATTGTAAGAAAAAAATCAGTGATGATTTCTCGATTGATGCTCGCTTAGAGATTAACAAAGGCTCGTTTGTGTGCCTATATGGGCGCAGCGGCAGCGGTAAGACTACACTGCTGCGCATTTTGGCTGGATTTTTGCGCGCAGATAGCGGTAGCATAAAAGACGGCGATCGCGTGCTGCAAGAAGGCAATGAATTCTTAAGTGCGGGCAAGCGCAGGATCGGCTTTTTGTTTCAAGACTACGCACTTTTTGAGAATATGAGCGTGACGGGCAATCTACTTTTTGCTAGAAACGATCCGCAAAAAGCTGCGATGCTGCTTGAAATTTTAGAGCTTAGTGAGTTTGCAAAATCCGGCGTCGAGGGTCTTAGCGGCGGACAGAAGCAGCGCGTGGCACTTGCTCGCGCACTGATGCAAGAGCCTGAAATTTTGCTACTTGACGAGCCGCTTTCGGCGCTTGATTTTACGATGCGCGAAAAAATCCAAGAGTATTTGCTAAAGATCCACGAGCAGTTTCATCAGACCGTAATTTTAGTAAGCCACGACGTAAGCGAGATCTATAGGCTTTGCAAGCGAGTTTATGAGATGAAGGACGGCAGGATCGTCCGCACCGGTACGCCGGAGGAAATTTTTCTTAAAACTAGCGGCTCACAGAAGTTTTCTTTCGCGGGCAAGATTGTCGATTTGCAAGCACGCGACGGGGTCAAAGTGGCTGTCGTAGCGATCGGAAGCCAGCTGTGCGAAGTGGTGCTAAGCAATGCAGAAGCCGAGGGCTTGCAAGTAGGCGACGAGGTCAAAGCGGGTGCCAAAGCCTTTAATATCACTCTGCGTAAAATTTAAACTTGTAGGCAAGCTTTTTGGGCGTGCCTGGGTGAGAAATTTCAACTAGATTAGAGATTTAAATGCAGACTCTTATGGAATTTTGCGCGGAATTTAGACGAGGGATTTTGCGAAATTTTAGCTAGATTTGCCCGTAAAATACGGGGATGTTTTAAAATTTCATTCGCATCGCGCTTAGATTTTCATGAAACATAAAATTTAAACGCAGACTAGAGCGAAACTGCAATGCAAGACTAGATGGCGTGTGGAAATTAAGCTTTAAATTTTAGATTTTGCGCAGGCAGGCGCCGTTAAATTTCTTCTTTTTTATTAATTGGTGGCGGTCGGTTTATCTTTAAATTTAGCAACTTTTGACTTACTTTTTTGGCAGGAGTTGCGCGAATTCTATCATGCGATCTTGGTAAAAATTTAATGTAAAGCTTTGCAAAAACTTAAATTTTTAGATTTGGAATTTTGCCTGGATTTTGTGGCTTTGAAATTTTAAAAGCTCTAACGGCTCGAAGCTTGCGCGCTAAACTCGCTTAATAAGCTGTGGCAAGGTTTCATTAACCTGGCTTTTTAGATTTATGCGAAATTTTAATTTCGTCTTGTCGGGCTCAATCAAATTTCACTAGGTCGTTCGGAGGGCGTCGTTTAGCCATATTTTTCGTGAAATTTGCGCTCAGATAAATCCTGCCCGCTCAAGTTTTCAAGCCTATTGAAGCTTTTTGAAATTTGGCTAGGCAAAATTCGTGGTCTTAAAAATTTGCCAGCTTGGTAGAGAGCTTAAAGGTTCAGCAGGATTTGAACGCTTGAAGGAATTTATTAGCCAAGCACTTTTATAAATTCCGCTCGCTTTAGCTTGCGCGAAATTTTTAAAATTTCATTTTGCAAAGCCTTATGACTATGAGGTTTGCGTAAATTCTATCTAGCTTTGCCTCTAAATTTTAAAGTAGGGTTAGGCTTTTAAAATTTTATAGTTTGGGCCCAGCGGCTCGGCTCGGAGGATAAATGTTTGAAATTCTAAAGGGGCTCGATTACACGCCGTTTCTCGTTTCATTAAAGCTTGCCAGCTTGACGACGCTCGCGTTGTTTATCATCTGCGTGCCGCTCGCGTTTTTTATGGCGAGAAAAAATTTCCGCGGCAAAAGCGTGATCGAATCGATCATCTCGCTTCCGCTGGTGCTGCCGCCATCGGTGCTAGGGTTTTACCTGCTCGTTTTTCTCTCGCCCTATTCGGTGCTGGGCGAGTTTTTTGACAAACACTTCGGGCTTCGGCTCGTATTTAATTTCAGCGGGCTAGTGATCGCGAGCTGTATCTACTCGCTGCCGTTTATGTTTTCGCCGCTGGTTTCGGGCTTTCGCTCGCTTCCGCGCTCGCTTTTTTGGGCGTGCGACTCGCTCGGCAAGGGCTATTTTTCCAAGCTGTTTCGCGTCGCGTTGCCTGCGATACGCCACTCCCTGCTTAGCGCCTTGGTGATCTGCTTTGCGCATACGATGGGCGAGTTTGGCGTCGTGCTGATGATCGGCGGCAGCGTGAGCGAGCAGACCAAGGTCGCTTCCATCGCGATCTACGAAGCGACCGAAACGCTCGATTTTGCGCAGGCTCACGCGTATTCGGCGCTGATGCTACTCTTTAGCTTTGCGGTACTTTTGATTATGCATTTTTTGGGCGCAAAAGGCGCAAAAACACAAGCTTAAATCGGCTTTAAAACGAAATTTGCTAAAATCCCGCAAAATTTGGAATTTGGCATGAAAAACAAAAAAGACTTCGTTACCGAAAGATTTAACGCCGCCTTGATTCTAGGCGCTGCGCTGCTTACGCTTGTAGTAGTTTGCGAGATTAGCTTTTTGCGCACTAGGATCGCTACGCAGCTTGATTTGCGGACGCGCACGGCGATTACTTTACTTAAAAATACCGACGAGTCGCTTTTCAGTGAGCTTGAAATTCTAAAAGAAAATATCATTTCTTTGGACGCAAGGCACGAAGCTGCGCAAAGTGAGCTTTATGCGGATTTGATCCGCAACGTCGTAAAATCTTCTCATAGATTTGACGCTATTTTTTATCTGCGAGCCCGCGGCGCGGAGCAGGAGAGCTTGGCGCATTTTTCATCGGATGCGCGCATTTCGGATCTTGGCGAGATACGGCTTGCGGATATCGCAAGCGAGCTAAAAAAGGATGAATGGGTATCGCGCTATATGATGATGGATGGGGCGTGGCGGTATTTTTTAATCAAGCGCGTAAATGCTGATTCATATCTGCTAGGCTTTGCCAACACTGCTAGACCGATTGCCAGGCTCTCTTCGCTGGGAGATATTTTGGTCTTTAACGCCGAAGATAAATTTTTTAACGCTCCTGGCAGCGTAACCGATATATTAGGGCAGGATTTTGATTTTTCGCGCCTAGGCGAAGTGGTAAGCTTTGAAGACGAATCCGGGCTAAGCTTTGCATATCTTGCGAAATTTGGAGATAATTTCGTAATGGCTCGCGAACGAGCCGGCTATTTTTTAGGCGCGGACGATTTTATCGTCGTAGCGCTAGCAGCGGCGATTTTAGCTTATTTAATCCTTCTAATTTCAAATTTTACGTTTTTAAAAAAGCGCGTTTTTATCCCGCTAGCGGCAGTTCAAAACGCTCTGCGTCAAGGAGATTATCACTCCAAAATTCGCGATATAGAAGCGCTAAATCCGCTAAGCTCCGTCTTAGAAATTTCTAAATCCATAGACGAGGTTTTGAAGTCTAATCTGCGCCACGGCGATTTTAGTCTCAGCTTTAAAGATGCGCTAAAATACAGCTCTCTTTCAGTGCTTAGCATCGATAACGTCGCAGGCACGATCGAAAGCGCTAGCAACGGCGCACGCGAGCTTTACGGCGATGACGTCGTGGGGCGGAATATCTTCGCGCTGCAAGCAGGCTCGTTTTACGATCACGCCTATCAAACCCAGCGCGCAAACTATGTCAAAGAAAACTATGTCGTAACCCGCCAAGAGACCAAAAATGGCGTCAAAGACCTTTATGTTAAAAAATCTTATATCCGCGACGGAAGTAAAATTTCAACCCTTTTTGTGGTGCTGGATGCGTCAAAATATCGCAGATTTTACGATGAGACTAAGCAAAAATATGAGTATTTAAATCACGCGCCTATCGTTACGCTCGTGTTTGACTACACTTCGGGCAAGATCGTAGATGCTAGTAAAAATATAAAAGAGCTTTGGGGCTACGAAGCGGCGCAGTTTTTAAGCGGCGAGATAAGGCTATGGGATTTGCTGGATGAAAAGGATGCGAATGAGGCTAAAAATGAAATTTTAAACCGCTTAGCCGATATGCCTTCAGAAGAGCTAAGCTTTTCTCAAAGCTATAAAATTCGCCACAATGACAATATCCGCTATAGCTACGAAGTGAGCATCTATGTCAAAAAGTCCGCCGCCAGGGCTGCGTTTTATTTTCAAAATATCGATGACGATGTTAAGGCGATCCGCGGCTTGCAGGAGGATTTGGACTTTTACCGCACCGTAATCGAGACTAGGAATTTTTGTACCTGCTTAATCGATCTTGACGCACAGACGCTGTCGTTTGATAAAAATTACTTTAAAATTTTAAAATATCGCGGCAAAAGGCTAAATACTGCGATGAGCTTTGGGGAGTTTAGTTATGAAATTTACTTCGCGGATTTAGAGAATTTCAATAAAATGATCCGCGAATGCACCGCCGGGCTTAGGAGCGATTTTAGCTGCGAATTCCGTCTACGAAACGCCGCTAATGCCTATACTTGGATCAGTATGCAAGGCTACGTCACTGAAAAGCACGGCTCTCGCTCTCGCCTTGTAAAAACTACGCTTGAAGATATCAGCTCGCGCAAACAGACGGAGCTGGAGTTAAATTTAAACGCCAACGTCTTTTCGCGCTCGCTAGAGGCGATTTTAATCACAGATGAGAGCGGTCGAGTGCTGCGCGCTAATAACGCCTTTTATGAAATCACCGGCTATAGCGAAAGCCAAACTATCGGCAAAATTCCAAATTTCTTCGCTCCTACGGAGGGCGGGGCAGACGTGATGGAGAGGATTAGAAAAAATCTCGTCGGCAAACAGACCTCCTATAAAGATGAAATTTACGGACTAAAACGAGGCGGCGGCACCTTTCCTGCGCTATTTACGGCAATTGCGATAAAGGATGATTTCTCGCTTACTTCAAATTTCATCTTGATGTTTACCGAAATTTCGCAGATAAAGCAAAAAGAGAGCGAACTAGCCAAGATCGCCCACCATGACGCGCTTACGGGGCTTCCGAACAGAGTGTATTTTATGAAGGCTGCGCAGAGATTTACCGCAAACTCGGGCGAAAATTCCAAGCTTATGGCGGTGCTTTTCATAGATTTTGACGGCTTTAAGGCGATCAACGACACCTACGGGCACGAGGTCGGCGATATGTTTTTGCAGGCTATCTCAAAGGCGATGAGTGGGCTACTGCGTAAAGGCGATATCTTGGCGCGCCTCGGCGGCGATGAGTTCGGCGCCATCATCGGCGATCTGCAAAGTAAGGATGCCGCGCATGTGCTATTAGATCGCCTGCTTGGAATTTCAAAGATGAAATTTAACCTCAAAGGCAACGAAATTAGTGCAAGCATCAGCGTTGGCGCAGCGTTTTACGACGGTAGCGAAAAGATCGATTTTTCGGGACTTTTATCGCGCGCGGATAGGGCGATGTATCGCGCCAAAACGAGCGGTAAAAACCGCTACTGCATCTTTGAGCGCGCCGAAGCAGATGAATCTAGCGAGGAAGGGATTGCTGCGGCGATCGAAGAGGGGGAGTTTTTTGTGCTCTATCAGCCGATCATTAGCGGCGCACAGATTTATGGATATGAGCTACTTTTACGCTGGGATCGCGGAAAGCGCGGAATTCTTGCCCCGCAGGATTTTGCGCAGATATTAAGCGAGCCTCGATTTGAGTTGCCGATATCAAAATTTGCGTTTTCAAAGATGATGGAATTTAATGCTCAAACGGGCGCAAACTGCTCTATAAACGTAAGTTTAGCCGTGCTTACAAACGACGAATTTTACGATTTCGTAGCTCACAGCTTGCGAGACAGAGCTAATGCAAAAGGCGAGTTGATGTTTGAGATAACCGATTTTAGCGAGCAAAATTTTAAGGAATTCGCCCCTGCGCATGGGCGTTATGCAGATCTTGGGGTTAAATTTGCCCTTAATAGCGCAAATAAAAGCAATATCCCATTCCTGAATGCCCAGCCTTTCGATATCGTTAAAATCGACCGCGAGCTCTGCCTTGACATAGGCAAGAAAAAAAATGCTATCCGAACGATGGTGGAGATCACGGGCAAGCTAAAGCGGGAGTTTGGATTCGCTCTGGGCGCTCAAGGGGTCGAAAATGCGTTATCGCTGCGGCTTTTAAACAATTTGAAATTTAACTATCTGCAGGGAAATTTTATCGCAAAAGCGCTAGACCGCAGAGAGATAGACGCTTTCATCGCGCGCTTTAAAGATACACCCAAGCTCGCAGCCATCGACAAAGATGAGTTTATCGGCTTCTTAAACGCGCTTGATTACAAAGAGCTTGCTTTAAGCTTCATCGCGCGCGGTCAAACGGGCGAGCTTAGCCCGGGAGAGTTTGAAAGCTTTAGAGCGAAATTCGGCGAAATTTTAAACAAAACTCAAAGCGCGGGCAGCGAGAAATTTGCGCTAAATACAGAAATACGTAAGCAAATTTTAGATATTCTTTCGCTTGATTATCGCGTTTTGGCAAGCTTCATTCAGGGCTTTAAAACGCGGCTGAATCAGTTCATAAGCGATTTGGAGGCAGCATGATAGATAGCGTTAGCGCCGATTTTGATCACGAGATACCAAACGGCTCGAGGCTTTACTTCGGAAAGAGCGCGCAGCTCAAGCGTGAGCTGGAAAATAAAGCGAGCGAAATCCTCGTTAAAAACGGCTTTAGCGAAATTTTAACGCCATATTTTTCATATCATCAGCACCTAAGCGTCGCGCCGCAAAAGCTTCTAAAGCTCTCCGATCCCACGAACCACGAGCTTGCGCTTCGCGCAGACAGCACCGTGGACGTCGTGCGCATCGTGCGCAAACGGCTGAAAGACGATAAGCTAAGGAGGCTATTTTATGTGCAGCCTACTTTCAAATACCCAAGTGACGAGTTTTATCAGATCGGCGCGGAGCTAATCGGGGAGAAAAATTTGCCCCTTGCGATTAAAATCGCGCAGGAATTTTTTAAAGGATTTGATCTTATGCCCGCGCTTCAGCTAAGCAATATCGAGATTCCCAAAAAAATTTGCGAAATTTTAAACCTGCCGCTTGAAATTTTTGAAAAGGGCAAGATTGAGACGCTGCTTGAGCAAAATTTGCCTTGGCTGGACGCTACGGCTCGCGCCACGTCGCTAAAGGACGTGCGGGCTCTGCGCGCGCAGGTGCCTGAAGAGCTCGTGCCTTGCCTAGATGAAATTTTAAGCCTAGGCGTGGATTACGAGCATATCTGCGTTTCGCTGCTGTATTACTCCAAAATGCGCTATTATGACGCGCTATTTTTTAGATTTTTAGACGCAGGCGCGGTGTATTGCAATGGCGGAAATTACGAAATAGATGGGCTAAAATCCAGCGGCTTTGCGCTGCTAGTGGATGCTCTGATAGAAAAAATTATGCAAAAGGATGAAAAATGAGTAAAGCCAACGTAGTAATCGGCGCCCAGTGGGGCGATGAGGGCAAGGGCAAGATCGTAGATATGATAAGCGCGAATTACGATTTCGTATGTCGCAGCAGCGGCGGGCACAACGCAGGCCACACCATCGTCATAAACGGCGAGAAATTTGCCCTGCATCTAGTTCCTAGCGGCGTGCTTCATAAAAATATCATCAACATCATCGGAAACGGCGTCGTGATCAATCCCGACGTGCTGATTACCGAAATGGCGCAATTTGAAAATTTAAAGGGCAGATTTTTCATAAGCGAGAAGGCGTTTTTAAATTTACAGTACCACTCGCTGATCGATCAGGCGCGCGAAAAGAGTAAGGGCGAGCTTGCGATCGGCACCACCGGTAAGGGCATAGGGCCTGCGTATGCCGATAAGATCGCGCGCACGGGGCACCGCGTAGTGGAGCTTTTGGAGCCCGAAAGGCTTGCCGAGGCGCTATCGCGGGATTTCGCTTCGCATGAGAGCGTTTTTGAAAAAGCGGGGGTTAAAATTCCTAGCAAGCTTGAAATTTACGATGAGCTAAAGCGCTATAAAAGCGCGCTCGAGCCATACATCGCCGACACCACGCACATGTTGTGGAAGGCGCTTGATTACGACAAGCGCGTGCTTGTAGAGGGCGCGCAAGGAAGCCTGCTTGATATCGATCACGGCACCTATCCATACGTCACGAGTTCGACTACTATCGCGGGCGGGGCTTGCAGCGGGCTCGGGCTCGCGCCGAAAGATATCGGTACGGTGATGGGAATTTTAAAAGCCTATACCACCCGCGTGGGCAACGGTGCGTTTCCTACCGAGGATAAAGGCCCGCAAGGCGAGGCGATGCGCGAGATCGGCAAAGAGTACGGCACCACGACGGGTAGGGCGCGCCGCTGCGGCTGGTTCGACGGAGTGGCTACGAAATACGCCGTGCGCCTTAGCGGCATCGACAAGCTCGCGCTGATGAAGCTTGATGTCCTGGACGGCTTTGAGAGCATTAAAATTTGCCGCGCGTATCGCTACAAAGGCGAGGAGATCGATTATTTTCCGATCGATTTGGAAGCAGCCGAGCCGGTTTATGAGCAGATGCCGGGCTGGAATAGCGTCAAGGGAATTTCAAAATTTGAGGATCTGCCGCAAAACGCGCAAAATTATATCCGCAAAATAGAGGAGCTAAGCGGCGCGAAAGTGGGCTTTATCTCTACCAGTCCCGAAAGAAGCGACACGATAATTTTATAAACCCAGTGAAATTTTAAAATTTCACCCGTTGCGGGCGGCGCGACCGCTCATAGAACTGAATTTAAAGGAACGATCATGCGAATACGACTACCACACGTGCCATATATCGCGCATAAAATAGCGCTGGATCTGCTAAACTCGGGCTGTGTTACGCTCGGTGCGGGTATAGAGCCCGTCGCCAAGGAAGCGGACGAGATCATAAGGGCCGATCTGCAAAAAGAAAGAGCGATAGACGAGCGCGCAAACGAGCTGATAGATGAGCGCATAAGCGAGCTTGATGAGATGAGCGTGAATAAAAAAGATATGTTTTGGCTCATCAAACGCCACCTCGCAAACGACGAGAATTTCGAGCTAAATTTTGAGGATCGCTATGGCACCATATCGCATAAAATTTTAGAAACCGTCTGGAAGAAAAATTTGATCGATTACAAAGTCTCCGAAAACAGGCTAAAGACGATAATTTATAACGCGATCGACGAATATCTTAAAAATTATCAAAAGATTGAGGATGCGGTCTATGAAAAGATCGATGGCTACAAGCAAAAATTGATCCCAGGCACCGAAGAATACGAGCTTGTGTTTGAAAAGCTCTACGAAGAGGAGCTAAGAAAACGGGGCATGTTATAATGAACGCGTATATCTACATAGAAAACGGCATCTACCTGCAAGCCAAGGCGTTCGGCAAGGGCGGCAGCGCATTCGGCGAGCTCGTGTTTAACACCTCCGTCACCGGCTATGAAGAGATCATCTCGGATCCCAGCTATGCGGGGCAGTTCATCATCTTTACGATGCCAGAAATCGGCATCGTAGGGATCAACGAAAACGACAAAGAAAGCTCCAAAATCCATGCCAGCGGAATTTTCGTAAGAAATTTTAACAACGAGCCTTCAAATTTCCGCTCGCAGATGAGCTTGGAGGATTATTTTCTGCAAAACGGAAAATTCGGCGTTTACGACATCGACACTAGATTTTTAACCAAAATGCTGCGCGATCAGGGCAGCCTGCGCGCTTTCGTCTCTACCGAGATCAGCGATAAGGCTGCTCTTAAAAAGGCGCTTAGCGAGTCTGCGCGTATAGAGGAGATCAACTACGTAAGCATCGTAAGCACGAAGGCGCCGTACAAGCACACATCGGGTCGCTGGGACGCCGCGCGCGGAAGCTACGCTCAGCCCGCAAGCTGCGGCAAAAAGATAGCCGTGATCGATTACGGCGTCAAGCGAAACATCCTAAACGAGCTTTGCGATCTGGGTCTCGGCGTCGAGGTTTTCCCGCACGACGTTAAAGCGGAAGCGCTGATCGCCAAATTTAAAGATGGGCAGATTGACGGCGTGTTTTTATCAAACGGCCCGGGCGAGCCTCGCATGCTTAAAGAGGAGATCGCGCAGATCAAAAAGATGGTAGAGGCGCGCGTGCCGATTTTTGGAATTTGCCTGGGTCATCAGCTGCTAAGCAACGCGATGGGATATGAGACCTATAAACTGAAATTCGGCCAGCACGGCGCAAACCACCCCGTGCAAAACCTGCGCACTAAATCGATCGAGATCACCGCGCAAAACCACAACTACAACGTCCCCGAAACGATAGCGCAGATCTGCGAGATCACGCACCGAAATCTTTTCGACGGCACGATCGAGGGCGTGCGCTACAAGGAGTACCCCGTATTTTCGGTGCAGCACCACCCCGAAGCCAGCGCAGGGCCTACCGAGAGCAAATATATCTTCAAAGAATTTCTTGAAATTTTATGATTTTTGAAATTTTGCCTGCACTAAATTTTACCGCGGTCTGCGGTAAAATTTTAAATTTGCGGAAGGCTTTAAATTCTAACGCGGTCTTTGCGTCGTGAATTTAAGACTCGTTGCAGCCTGGATAATTGCAGGCTGGAGCGGTACGCAAAGCGCACTTTTGCGGACTTAGGATTGTCGCGGTGATTTTGGATTAAGAAGCTTTTGGATGAAACGGATCTGCGCTAGTCGCGGTTTTAAATTTAAACCGGCTGCGTGCCGCATGCTTTTCATTCGTGTGATTTTTGCGTTAGCTTAGCTTATAAGCGTGCGCGGCTAAATTCCATGCACTTTAAAGATCAGGCTTGGCGCGCTTAGCTCTTTCAAAACTGCGGTACATTTCGCACGACTTCAAGTCCTTTAAATTTGGCGAGCCGTCTCGTTGCCGTCAAAGTTATGCCAATAAACGCTTTGCCGCCTGTAAAATTTATCTAACTTTGCCCGCTCGTTAAAGCCTTATTGATGCGGTTTTGCCAGCTATGCCTAGTTTTTTGATAAACTATACC
>CAUSBF010000001.1:0-31671 GCA_963529595.1 uncultured Campylobacter sp. | reverse complement strand
TATCGGATAAAATCACGCTCTTGTCGTCATTTACCACAAAATTTATCTCAATCGTGGAGGATAATAGCTTTGCCGCTTTTCCTATCTGCGCTTTTTCTTGTTCGGGCGTTAGTTGCGACAAATAAGCGGCTTCTTTCAAAAACATCGTAATCTCACCCATAGAATTTGTTTTGTTAATTCTAGAATCGCCGGGCTTTAGTATTTCATCTTTTAACGTATCGTCACAATCAACTAGCATTTTTTGATCGTCATAATCTATTTTCCCTTTAGTCTTGAGCGTTTCTTGAAATTTCGCATTGTTTATTTTGCAATGCTCGTTCGCTATCTTAAGCAGATCTTGCTTATCATAAGTCTTTCCTCCATAAAAGATCATGGCACTATCTAAAATACGGCTCAACATATCTTGCTCGCGCTTTTTATTTGATTCTATAATATTTGCCAGTACTTTCTCCATATTCAGGTCGCAAACCATTTTGACCGTCTTTAATCCGCCGTTTTCCTCTTTGCTCCACGTGATATTTTTACACATTTTCGAGCCCTCGATCGCCGTGCCGATACTCATCGACTTAAAATCGGGCAGAGTATAGTTTTTCACGAGCTCTACTTCGTCTGCGCCGCATCCTGTTAAAATCAATGTCGCAAGCGCGACACTTAGTGCATATTTCATCTTTAACTCCTTGAAGTGAATTTTCTAAAAAATAATGCTACCCCCCCTGCTTAAAAATGTATAAATTTAGTGCCTAAATTTTAAAATTCTGCCGTCAAAAATTTCGCTCTCTTAATCCAGGAAATTCCGCGCGCCGTAATTTTGCCGTGCATGCGGCGCTTTGCGCCTTTTAGCGAAATAGTTTTGCGGTAAAATTCCAAGATAACCCATCCGTATTGCACATCACCTAAATCCGCGCGCAGTTTCGCGCACGAAGGCGGTAAAATTTAGAAATTTTAACCAAACTTTCGCTATCATCACGGCTTAAATTTCACCCAAAGGAAACCGATGTTTGAATGGATCGCCTCACCCGAGGCATGGATCAGCCTGGCGACGCTCACGGGACTTGAGATCGTGCTTGGCATCGACAATATCATCTTTATCGCGATTCTATGCGGCCGCCTGCCCGAGGCGCAGCGCGGACGCGCCCGTATAATGGGGCTCGCGCTTGCGATGTTCACGCGCATACTGCTACTTCTTAGCCTTAGCTGGATCATGGGGCTAACTAAGCCGCTATTTAGCGTGCTTGCGCGCGATTTTAGCGGACGCGACCTCGTGCTGATCGGCGGCGGATTGTTTCTACTCGTCAAATCCACGCTCGAGATCCACTCCAGCGCCACGGGTGAGGCACACGAGCATAGCGCTAGCAGCGGCAAGGCAAGCTTCGGCGGCACGCTCGTGCAGATCGCCGTTTTGGACATCATCTTTTCGCTCGACAGCGTCATCACCGCCGTGGGCATGGCGCAGCACCTGCCCGTGATGATCCTCGCAGTGATCATCGCCGTGGGCGTGATGATGCTCGCTAGCGGCGCGATCGCGCGCTTCGTGGACGCAAACCCGACGATCAAAATTTTAGCGCTTGCGTTTTTGATCCTAGTGGGCGTCTCGCTGATCGCCGATGGGCTTGGCTTTCACATACCCAAGGGCTACATCTACTTCTCGATGGCGTTTTCGCTGCTTGTTGAGCTCATCAATATCCAGATCCGCAAAAAATCCGCCGTGAAATAGGAGGAACGGAATTTTGCGAGATCTCAAAGGCACGCATGGGCTTTGCTAAATTTCTTTCGCCGCGGCAGATCAAGCTTGCTCGCGGCACGGCCAGGGATTTCAAGCTTGAGCCCGCGGCTGCAGGCACGGCAAAATTTAGCTTTACGCTGGAGCGCTTGCGCTTTGCGGGAATTTTAAATTTAAAACGCGACGGACTTTATCTGCCGATACGCGAGAGCGACGAGCTGGCGGTGATATATGAGGCTTCGAGCTTAAATTCCGCCCGCAGCGATTTAAGCGGTAAAAATTCCGTGCTGCGCCCTAGCTGCGAAACTCCAGACAGCGGAAATTCCACCGCTGCAAATTCAGACTGCGACGCATATAGCGATACGGCGGCAAGTGCGCGCCAAAATTCTGTGGTATCTGATTTATCGGATAAAGATCGCAGCGGTATAAATTCCGCCGCTTTGAGCCTGATCCACGAAGGCTTTAACGAGCAGGCGAACGCTAATACGGAACTTTATACTTCGAGTTTGAATTGCAAAGATTTAAGCGGCCCCCTCTCTTTAAATTCTACTCGCGATAGCCGTGACGGCGCTTCGGTAAACTCTGCCGCTGCCGCTCTTCCGCTAGATTTCGTTAATCTAAGCCTAGGCGCGCAACGCTGGAAGGACGCCGGTAGCACAGCGCTCGCCGCGATATTCGCAGCCTTCGGCGTAGCGCTAGCCGCGATGAGCATCTACTGCATAATCTTTATTTTTGATGCAAGGGCTCCTGCCGGACTGCTAGCCCTGCTCATCCTCGCGCCTTTTGCGTATTGCAGCTTTAAGTTTATGCGAAGAGACTGGCGCGCCGCAAAGTTTGGGCGCATATTTGCGGCTCTCGCGCACTCCAAAGAGCCCAAGCGAAGCGGCGAAGCGGAGGGCTATGCTAGCGGCGTGCGCGTGTTGCAAAGCGGCGACGTTTATTATTATGGCTTCGCGCTGGACGGGCTGTATTTATCGGGCGATAGCAAGCGGCAGATCGTCTCCGGCGCGCTACGTGCGGATCAAAATTTAGCGGAGCTTACGGACGGCGAAAATTGCATGAAATTTAAGAATTTAGACGCAGAAAATTCCGCAAATTCTACGAGAATTAAGAATTTTGCGAAATCAGCTAATTCCATAAGCTCTGTGGATTCCGCTAACGCAGCAAATTCTATAAATTCCGTCCACTCAGCCGAAGTCGCGGTATCCGTCAAGACAAAGGGTGTTTCGCAGAGCTTCGAGCTGCAAAACGGCGATATTCTCCGCGCTCGCTACAAAGACTACCGCGTAAGCGGGCTTTGGAATCAAAGCCGCAGCACCAAGCTAGGCGATACGCGCAGCGGATTTCGGCGCGCAGTGGATTTTATCGCGAGCGTGGCGCTACAAATAGGTCTGCGCCTAGGCGGCGCGCTCGTGCTGACGCGGCTCGGCGATCACATCGGCGGCAACTTCGGCAACGCTCTAAGCTTCATCGGATTTTTGCTACTGCTTAGCCTTATGCTTTGAAAGGCAAATTCCAAGCGACAACCTCGCGGAATTTTGCAACTTCAAGGAATTTTAAATTCCGCAATTTCGCAGAATTCCGCAGCGAGCGGATTTGGATTTTAAATTTCAAGGCCTTGGGATCGTAAATTTAAAGGCGCGGCAAAATTTTAAATTTCAGGCGCGTAAGATTTCGACCGCAGAATTTTAAAATTCTAAATTTTAAAGCGTAGAATTTCAAGGCGCGGAATTTTAATTTCAGAATTTTAAATTTTGCGGTGCAGAATTCTTCGGCGTGGATTAAAATTTTAAATTTCAAAACGCGTGAAATTCTAAAGCGCAAAATCAAAAAGCGAAATTAAAATTTCAAATTTCAAAGCGCGCAGAGCTGCTGTAGCATGTGGAGCCGCAGCACGGCGTGCGAAGCTATAGTGCGCGAGGCTGTGACACGCAAAGCTGCGGCGAGCCGTCCGCTAGCTCCAAATTCTTTCGTTTAGTTTTAGGTTTTTTACGATCGCCAAAAAGTGCGAAAGCTCCCGCTTGATTAGCGCGGCAGGATCACGACGCAGCACGCTTTCGTCGATGTCGGGCTCGAAATTGTCGCAGCCCGTATTTACGAAAATATAAATTTTGCTATCTGCGAAGCTAAGGCTAACGGGCGCGGCCACGGCGCCTGCGAAGCGCAAGAGCCTCCGCATAAAGGCGGGCGTTAAAATATACATCGCGCCCGCCGCGTCCTCGCAATACACGGCAAAGGCGGCGTTAAACTCCGCATCGTCCATATCGATCCTCTTTAGCCCGAGGGTGTTCGGCGCACCGGCGCAAGCGGGAAAGATCAGAGTTTTGGAGCTTATGCGTTTGTTAAATTCCGCGTAGAAAAAGGTGCCGAGGATTTCACTTTCCAAAATTCTATTAAACAATTTCACATCGCAAAATGCAAACCTCACGCCGTCATAAACGCCCGAGACCCTGTCGTTGCCGCCTAGGTATCTGTCTAGTCGAAAAAAGAGCCCGGAGAGCTTGAGTTTGGCAGGATCGATATCGCCTGAAATTTCATATCGATAGCCGAACGCCTTAAAATAGGGCATTAGATAGTGCTCTTTAAAAGCGCACTGAAATTTTACCGAGTAGTCTTGCTTAAAGTCTATAAACAATACAAACAAGCTCGAAGCAGCCAAGATTAAAGTTATAATCGCGAGTAAGATATATTTGGAAATCGTAGGGCGATTTTGTAAATCAACTAGAAATAGGCATATTATAAAAAGACCCGCGGCTTGGATTATCGTAGCTTTTATGGAGGCCTGATCGCACAAAACGGCTACTATAAGAACAACCGCGAATAATCCGATAAACGGCAACAAATCCGCCATGCCTCCTCCGTCGCGTAGCTTGTATAACAAAAACGCGCCGTAAAAGAGCATGCACGCCGCCGCTAAGATCGTATTTCTTTTCGCCTTATACAAAAGCCCCAGTCTGATCTTCTCCAGCTCGCTCGCGCCCAATCGCCCCTCCTAAAATTTAAATCCGATTATGGCGCTAGCGAGCTTTAAATTCGCTTACGAACGGCGCCGAAATTTTAAAATCCCAGCTTGGATAAATTTGCAGTTAAATTTTAACGGCGGATCGTCTAAATGGAGCTAAGGCGGAATTTTGGTAGAAATTTAAGCGGCACGAAATTTTAAAAAGTCCGTGCCGTAAGAGAGATAAAATTTTAAGGGCGCGCTTTAAATTCGCTATAAAATTTCACTGCGCGGCAGCGTAAAATTTCGCGAAACAAACGCCGCAGGTTATGCCGCGAAATTTAGGGCGCCCAAGCGAACGCCGATAAATTTACGGGCGCTCGCGCCGCAAAAAAGCGCCGCGCGGACGCCGCTAGAAAAATTTAAATTTTTCTATAAGGTGCCTGTCCGACTTCGTAGAAGTTATTACCCTCGCTGTCGATCGCTACGATAGCCGGGAAATCCTCTACGGTAAGTCGCGCAACCGCCTCGGGGCCGAGCTCTGGATAGGCCAGCACTTCATATTTTTTGATACTTTGGCTGATTAGCGCGCCCGCTCCGCCGATAGCGACCATATAGACGCAGCCCGATTTTTTCATCGCCTCGACGACGGCGTCGCTGCGGTATCCCTTGCCGATCATGCCGTTGATGCCTACCTCGTTTATCATCGTCGGAGTATATTTATCCATTCGTCCGCTAGTCGTAGGTCCTGCAGCACCGATTGCCTGACCCGGTTTGGCAGGGGTCGGCCCCAGATAATATATAGTCTCGCCGGCTAAGTTTACGGGTAGCTTCTCGCCGCGAGCGAGGGTTTCGGTTAGAGCCTTGTGCGCGGCATCGCGAGCTGCGATGATGGTGCCGCTAATTAGGACGTTATCGCCCGCCTTTAGGCTTTTTACTACGCTTTTATCGAAAGGTGCGGTAATTCTTTTAACTTCTGACATGATTTCCTCCTTATAGTTCAGCGTCGGCATGGCGAGCCGCGTGGCAGTTGATATTAACGGCGACCGGAAGCCCTGCTATGTGGGTCGGATACCACTCTACATTGACCTTAACGGCGGTGTTTATGCCGCCCAAACCCTGCGGACCGACGCCCGTAGCGCGCGCCATCTCCAATAACTCATCTTCTAGCTTGGCGTAGCGCTCGTCGGGATTTCTGCTGTCAATCGAGCGAACCGCGGCTTGCTTGGCTAAAAGCGCCGCCTTATCCATCGTGCCGCCGATACCGACGCCTACTACCATAGGAGGGCAAGCGTTAGGACCAGCGTATTTGACCGCCTCTAAAAATACCTTTTTTACCCCCTCGATACCGTCTGCAGGAACGAGCATTTTTAGTACCGATTTGTTTTCGCTGCCAAAGCCCTTTGGGGCCACTTTAATCTTAAGCTTGTCGCCGGGGACGATGCGGGTATTAATGACTGCAGGGGTATTATTTGTGGTATTTTTACGCTCAAAAAGTGGCTCTGCGACCACGGATTTACGCAGATAGCCGCCTACGTAGCCGTCCGCGACGCCTGCGTTGATAGCGTCCTCCAGATATCCGCCCTCGATATGCACATCCTGACCGAGTTCGACAAAAACCACCGTCATACCGGTATCTTGGCAGATCGGCGCGACCTCTTTTGCCGCCAAATCGGCATTTTGCAAGAGCTTGCCTAAGATATCTTTGCCGATGGGCGAAGTCTCATTCTCGCGCGCTTTCTCAAATGCCGCGCGCATATCTGGCGTGACGTGATAACAGGCTTTTTTGCAAAGCTCGCTGACTATTTTTGTAATCTCAGCCGCTTGGATCGTTTTCATGATCTCTCCTTGTATTGAAATTTTAATGGATTATATTCCGTTAAACTAAAAACTTAGTTTAAAATTTTATATTCATTTAATAAATTTTAACAAAAGGCTAGAAAATAAGCGGTTTTTAATCTTTTTATAATAAAATATCACTTTTCGAATTATCAAATACTAAAAATTTTGCGAAGAAATTTTAAAATCAAGGAAACCTATGAAAAAGAAAACTCTTGTGCTGCTCGTGGGCGCTTGTGTGCTTATAGGAATGATACTTTCTCTTGGGATTGCGGAGATGGTTCACCTTACGGGCACCGATAAATTCTGCGTATCCTGTCATACGATGCAGCCGATGGCAAACGCCTTTCATAATGACGTTCACGGCGGCAATAACCCGCAAGGCTTCAAAGCTGATTGCGTCGCCTGTCATGTCTCTCATGAAAATACCTTCATGTATCTTTGGACCAAAGCTCTAACCTCCGCAAATGATGTCTACAAGACAGTCTTTACCGATGCCGATAAGATCGATTGGCAAGAAAAACGCAAAGAGCGAAATCATTTCGTTTATGAAAGCGGCTGTCTAAGCTGCCATCGAAATTTAAAAGAGCAGAATAATCAAGTAAATAAAGCCTGGCTCGCGCATAGGGATTATTTCGCGGGCACTATCGGCAAAACCTGCGTGCAGTGCCACGAAAACGTCGGCCACAAAAATATGGGTATAGAGATCACCAAATATTGGGATAAATACAACCGAGAAAATAACAAAACCAAGTAAAGGAGAAGCAATGCTAAAAAAAGTCGCTATTTTAATAGCCTGTATCGCATCGTTTGCATTCGCAGAAATGCCCGCGCAGCATGCGAATATGTCCGCGTCGGACGCGAACGTAAGCAATTCCGTAAACGTTAGTCTTACGAAGAATTTAAAGGTAAATAGGCAGCTTACGCCGCTAGCTAGACGCTGCGTCGAGTGCCATGCCGAAAAAACTCCGGGCGTCGTTGCAGATTGGAAGATGAGCCGCCACGCTCACGTAGGCGTTAGCTGTACCGACTGCCACTCACAGCCAGCAGATAGCCCTATGGCAGCTAAAGAACCGCATCCGAAAGACACCGACAATCATATTTCGGTGCTAGTTAGCCCAAAAACCTGTGCCAAATGCCACAGCAACGAGGTTAAAGAGTTTGAAAACAGCGGACACACAAGAGGCGCTATGCAGATGCAAGCCAACAAAGGAATGGTTGATCTAATGTATCACTACGAAGGACGTGATATCCCTGATCTTACACACGCGCCTGATATTACCGGTTGCTCTCAATGCCACGGCAGCGTCATCAAAATGGACGAGAACAATAAGCCTACCAAAGAGACCTGGCCTATATACGGCATCGGTACGGTTTACCCTGACGGTGGCGTGGGCGGATGTAAATCATGCCACTCGGGTCATAAATTTTCGATCGCGGAAGCTCGTAAGCCTGCTGCATGCGCATCTTGCCACCTAGGACCTGATCATCCGGATATCGAAATTTACAATAACTCAATGCACGGACACGTATTTAACGCTGAAGGCAATGAGTGGAAATTTGACAGCGCTCCTGGTACTTGGGCAGTTCCTGATTACCGCGCTCCTACATGCGCGACCTGCCATATGAGCGGCGGTGTGGGCGATTTAAACTCCACTCACAACGTATCTCAACGCTTGAAGTGGAATTTGTGGCTGCCTAAGAGCAATCTACGCACCGGCGGTAATGAGACTGCAGTAAGCGAGTTTTTAAATACCGGCAAACTAAACGTTGGTAATCCTTTGGCGGGTAACCTAAACGGTCCTGAGGCGGCGCGTGCAGAGATGAAGATGGTCTGCAAAGAGTGTCACGCTAAGACTCATACGAATAATTTCTTCGAGATGGGCGATAAGCAGGTACTTCTATATAACGTTTACAACGACGAAGCGACTAAGATGCTAAAAGAGCTTAAGGAAAAGAAACTTCTAAAAGACGATCCTTGGGCGGATGCGTTCCAGCGAATCTATTATGTTTCATGGCACCACGAGGGTCGCAGAATGCGCCAAGGTGCGCTAATGGGCGGACCTGATTATTCGCATTGGCACGGCGTATTCGAGGTCAAAAATGACATCAGAGAGATGCGCGAAATCTACGAGCGCCGCATCAAAACCGGCAAGATCGAGGAGTAATCCTTCTTAGTCTGCTAAATTTTACCGGACTAAACAGATCAAGCTTGTAAGCCCCTGCACTTCGCAGGGGCTTTTTTATTTGGATAAAATTTTGGAATTTTATTTTGTAATCCGCGCAAAGCCCATCGAAAATCGCCCCTAAAAGCCACTACAAAATCACTATCTAATTATTTAAGATTATTGAGAATTTATGACGGAAGTAGCTGATAAATTAGAGTAAATTTATCTCTTTGCAATCCAAAATTAGCTACAATCGCGCATATCATTTAAAAGGAATTTTATGGACAAGCAAACGGCATTAGACTTTTTGAGACTTCATCAGCCGATGCCTGCGCAGCTTTCGGATCAGCTCGCGGCAGAGTTTCGCGCGGTGCGGGAGTTTTTGCGTGACAATCCCTGCGACGAGGCGCTTGAGCCGCTTTTGCGCTCGCTAAACGAGGGCGACGGCGCAGGTGAATATCCACTCGTGGACGAGGTGCTAGGTACAGCTGACGATGCTGCTGCGGTAGCTGCGATTAGAGCGGTCTTGGAAGATCCGAGCACGGGCAGCGGAGCGCGATTTTGGGCGACGCTTTTTAGCGTGAGCTTCGTCCGTAAGGAGCTCATCGCAAGTCTGGAGACATCGCTTAAATACGCAAACGATGATTTGATCGAGCTTACGAAGGAGCAGATCGAAATGTTTAAGCAGCTGACGTAAAGCTAGCTGCTTAACTTATAGTTGCGCCTTGCTCGACAGATTGCGCATTGCAAAGTAAATCCAAATTTATAAAAATCGGCTTAATCAAAGGCTGCTTTTAAATTTTAAAATTTTGCGGTCGCTTAAAATTTTTTAGAGGCTACGATTACGAAAGAGACACACTTTATTTTCTATGCGCTGTGGTAGGCGCCCTGTGCGATGGTTGCTATCGGCAAAGATATAGCGTCGCCGCTAAGTGTGAGCGGCGCAGGCACCGAGAGAGAGATATGTGCCTAGGCAAGGGTAGAAATTTCACGGCGTCGTTTGAAGTAAAATTTTAAATCTGCGGGCTTGTGATAGAATTTAAGTCGTAATAATGAAGCAGAATTTAATATGCGGCGAGCACGACGCTGAAATTTTAAGCTTGCGTTGCGCAGTGGCAAGATTTTGCTCAGTGCGATCCGTACGAAATTTTAAGCCGTAAAGATAAAGCGGAATTTCTCATACGCGATTTTTTGAGACTAAATTTTAAGCAATGAGTTTGAGGCGGAATTCTGAGGTGTGAGTTAGATTATAAACTAGCACCGCCAGTAGAGGATACCGCGCCTTTTTTGCTCTGAGAACTCCTACCGCATGGTAAATAATTCTGCGCCATTTTGCACTACAGCTTGGATCTCGACCACGCAGTGAACAAGGCTGCGCTGCGCTATGCGACTAAGTATGTTGCGCATTTCATAAGCGATCTTGTAGCGAGATTAGATTATGAGTCTCGGCGTGCGGCATAGGAATTTGGGCGGGTGCGATCCGCGTGGAATTACACGGCGCAGATTTCGCGCCTCCATCTGCACCGCCAAAAATTCTACTGAGCGGAGTTGTGATCTAGAAATTTTGCGGCGGCACGAAATCTTCTAACGCGGATTTTGAGCTTGCGCGAAATTTCGCACCGGCTGGCATTTGAGAGACCTGAAATTTTAAATCGCATATCGCTTTAAAATTTTAAACTTATAAAATTTGAGCCGCGCTTGCTTTTAAATCCTAATTGCGCGCCGTGCTTGGTAATGAAATTTTAAAATTTCATCGCGCCAAGAGCAGTTCGATAATCGGCAGGCGTAGCTAAAAACACGATAGTTAAAATGCATCAGCGCGTGAAACGGGGCTAAATTTAAATTACGAGCAAAATTTTAAAGCGCGACCACCGCTTGCGGGCGCTCGATCTTGGCTTTAAAATAGTTAAATTTAGCGCTGGTCCTCGCAAGACGCTTCGGCTACCTGATTTTTGCGGTGCCGAAGCAAAGTCCGTTTTCGTTGCACTGCATATTTTCGATTTGCGGGTCCTCGCTTTCGCCGCAAATTTGGATCATCTGATGCGACGCCTCGTCCATTTTGGGCTCGCTGCAATGCGAAACGCCTGGCTTTGGCTGCTCAGGAGTGGAGCAGGCGCATATAAACAGCGCTACGCAGGCGAATGAAAGAGCATTTTTCATTTTAAATCCTTTTAAAAAAATTTTGTAATTTTATCTTTGTAAAACTGAAATTTTACGGAATTTAAAGCGTTTTGGCTAAATTTAATGCAGCTGCATCTGCAAATATAAATTTTCTAAATTTCGCGTTAGATACGAGGGGGCGGCGTGCGAGGCGAGATTAAAAATTTAATATTTACGGGCGAGCTTTAAGACGCAGCCCAAATCGTTTTACGGAAAGATAAGATTAAAGGCGCACTTAATCTTATCTATTGTTTTAAAATTTTTTACCGAAAGCTGCTAGAATTACGCCCTTTAAACCAAAATAAGGAGAAAACATGGCAATGACGAATTACATGGAACTTTTGATGGCAAATCAGCCGTGGAATTTGATTTTATTTATGGCGGTGCCGATGGGCTTAGCAGAAGCGATAGTAGCGAGCGAATTTTTTAGCTTGTACCGCGCGAAGGAGGGCTCTTTGGCGCTAAAAATCAATAAATGCCTTAGCATCATTCTCGGCGCTTATTTTACGATATTAATTATTTACGTAGCGGTTAAAATTTTGCCCGTCATTCATTTACGTGGCGCTGCGGACGCCTTAGCTTTGGCGGCATACGTAGCGGCGGCGCTGCCTGCGCTAGTACTGCTACTTTTGGAGCTCGGAGTTATCGCAAAAGGAGCGGAATTTAGAGCTAGGCTTAAATTTCATTTCTTGGCGCTGATTGTATTTTTGGTGCTAGGACACGTCGCGATGATTTTTGGAATGACCGATCCAGGTATGAGCGGCATGGAACGTTCTATGATGGATCATGGCTCGATGAGCGGGATGAGCCACGATATGGGTTCGATGGAGGGGATGGATCATTCGCATATGAATCATGGCTCGATGGAGAACATGGATCACGGCGGCATGGATCACTCAAAGATGGAGTATTCGCATTAACTTTTAGCATGCTCAGCTTGGGCTAAATTTTAAAATTCTATCTCGCCGAGCTGCGGAGTTGATAAATGCTTCATGATTTGATTGCCTTTCGTCTGCGAAATGCATATGCAAGCACCTCTCAAATAAAATTTTACCGTCTTTCATCTGTCGCCTGCGAGGCGGTAAAATTTAATATCAAGCTTATCGCCCCGCCTTTTTACGTTCTTGTGATCTTTTAAGCCGACTTATACAGGCGCAAAGCTCGCACATAGGCGGTTTGAGGTTTAAATTTGCGTGCAAACCGCTTTGGTATATTTTTTAACGTTAGTTTAATGCTAAATTTATATAATCTAAGTCTAGTTATATTTTAAGAGACGATTAAGAATGAAATGCGCTAAGCTTGGAGGCGGATAGAGTATGCAAGATTACGAATTATTGGACGTTTTGTCCAATAAAAGGGTTCTTTGCCTAGAGGACGAGCCCGGGATTTTAAAAAATATAACCGAATCGCTGCAGCTGTTTTTCGGCGAAGTAGTGGGGGTTAAGGACGGGCTGGAGGCGCTTGATGAGGCGATGAGCGGTTCGTACGACGCGCTGGTTTTTGATATCGGCGTGCCGCATATGGATGGGCTAGAGGTCGTTAAAAAGATCCGAGCTGCCGGCATCAGCGTGCCGATTGTGATACTTTCGAGCCACACCGAGCAGGAGTATCTGTGGCGGGCGGTGGAGCTTAAGATCACTAGGTATCTGCCTAAGCCGTACGACAAAAACGCCTTTATAAAGGCGCTGCAAGACGTCGCAGCGGAGCTGATAAATCACGCGCCGATATTTAGTATAAACGATGAGCTGAAATATGATTTTGCCAAAAAGATCATCTACGTCAAAGACAGCGCCTGTCATCTTTCCAAAAGCGAGAGCAAGCTTTTGGAGTACTTCTTGGCACGCAAAAATCAAACCGTAACCTACGAGCAGCTATTTGATTATATGTGGGAGTTCGAGCAGCCCAGCAAGGAGGCGATCAAGGCGATCGTAAAAGAGCTACGCCGCAAAATCGGCAAGGACGTGATCAAAAATTTATATGCGGTGGGGTATCTCTTTGAAGTATAAATTTAAATTTATCGTAGCGCTTTTCGTGCTGTTATATATCGTAATTACGGCTTTGGTTTTTAACTTCTACCGCGAGCTTGCGCTAAAAGATACGAGGCGCGAGGCGTTTTATATCCTAGATACGATGAATGCGGTGCGCGACTACGTCTCGACCGTGCAGCGCCCGCTAATAAACGAACTTAAGGAAAAAAAGCTTCTAAGCGAGGATTTTTTCGATCCGAGGCTGATGTCCTCGACCTACATAACGCGCGAAATTTATAAAATTCAGCTCGCCAAAGAAAACATCAACTACGACTACAAGCTCGTCGCCACCGATCCGCTCAATCCCGAGCACGAAGGAAGCGAGTTTGAGAATGAAATTTTAGAGGGCTTTAAAGAAAACAGATATAAAGAATACTCCAGAGTCATCTATGATAAAGGTGGCGCCTCGTATCTTTTGAGCCTGCCGATAACAAACTCCCAGCCTTCGTGCACTGAGTGCCACAGCATCAACGCAGCACCTAAAAAGATGCAAGAGCTCTACGGCGATGTGGGAAATTTCAAAGGTGGTCTAGGCGATACGATCGCGATGATAAGCTTTAAAATTCCGATAAAAAGCATTCTGCTCTATCACACCAAAGAGTTTGTCGTTAGCGGCCTAAGCTTGCTTGCAGTGTTTTTGATCTGTATATTTTGTATCTATAAAATTCACAAAAAAAACGAGACCTTAAAGATGCAGACTCAGCTTTTACTGATAAATCAAAGCCGCCTCGCGCTAATGGGCGAGATGATCGGCAATATCTCGCATCAGTGGCGCCAGCCGCTATCGCAGATCAGCTCCACGCTCATAAATTTAGAGCTTTACAACGAGCGGGGCAAGCTCTCAAAAGAAAGGCTCGAGGGCGGCATAAAAGATGCGGGCGAGCAGGTGAAATTTATGAGCGATACGATCGAGGATTTTAAAAATTTCTTCAACCCAAACATGCCGAAGAGGGAATTTAGCGCCGGCGAAGCGATCGAGCAGGCGCGTAAAATTTTAAACGCCTCGCTTAAAAAACACGTCATCGACATAAGCGTGCGGATAGAGGAAAATTTCACCCTTTACGGCAACGTAAACGAGCTCATCCAGGTGCTAATAAACATCATAAACAACGCAAAGGAGGCGTTTTTGGACGTGCCGCTTAAACGGCGCGAGATTAAAATTCGCTCGTTTTTAAAACAGGGCGAGCGGGTAATCACGATCGAAAATAACGCAAGCCGCATCGACGAAGCGCAGTTAGATAAAATTTTTGAGCCGCACTTTACGACAAAACAGCAGGGCAGTGGGCTCGGACTATATATGAGCAAGATGATAATCGAAAAAAACGGAGGGAGCATAAGCGCTGCAAATTCCGACGAAGGCGCGATATTTACGATCTCTTTTCGTTAAATTTAGACTTCATTAAATTTCTCCCTTTTTCACCCTTTTTTGTTGATATTATTTCGAGCGTAGAACTTTGCTAATTTAAAATTTCGATTTTCAAAGGAGGAGCCATGAAAAAATGGAATAAGATGCTACTAGGCGCGCTAGCCTGTATTAGCATTTTTGCCGCAGGAGCCTGTGCTGATGAAGGCATGGGACATGAGATGGAAATGTCGCAAAAATCGCGCGACGTCATCGCAAATCCTAAGGGCACGTTGCAAAGCAGAGGCGTCATATCCTTGCAGGACTACGTCGTAGAAGAGCGAGAGATGTATGACTGGCTATTTAAAAATCACCCGATTTTTACCAAATACGGCGGTAAGACGGTCGGTAAGATGGATGTACATGACCGAGGTTTGGAGTGGCTTGCGGAAGGGCATGGATTTGACTTTTCAAAGGCGAGTAAAAGAGATGACGGCAAGGGCTATAGCTCTATGATGTATAGAATCCCTGCAGGATCTTCTTTGCAATTCCCAAATAAATTCATAGGTCCTGAAAAATGCGGCGAGTGCCACCCCGCGCAGTATGAGACATGGAGCAGATCGCGCCACGCCACTACTATCCGCTTCCCGGGCGAGCACCCGGAGGTTAATAACAACCTAACCGATCCTGTATTTAGCCCGGATACGGCGTCGATCCTTCCAAAAGGTATTACCCCTGACGTAATTTATGCGACCGTGGGGCATCTAAGGACAAAATTCGGCTACGTAGATGCATGGCTTCTACGCGGAACCTATCACGTAGAGGGCGGCTTGCTAAGAGATGGCACCGGTCAAATCGTAGCCGGCGGCAACCAATTCCAAAGGACTTGGGCGTTAAATTTAGACGATGAGACGGTCAAAAAGATCAAAAAGATCGTTCCGGAATTCCCGGAAACTCTAGCCGATTATGGCGATAACGGCGGTTACGTAAGAGGTCTTGCGTCGTATGCTGCGAAATACAAAAAATCGATGTTTTTCCAAGCAAACAGCTCGTATTGCGAAGTCTGCCACCCATTCAAATTCGACTTTAAAACTAAAAAAGAATTCTATGCTGCTTTGGGTAACGCAAAAGAGCTTCAAAAGCACACTATCTCCAAGGGTATTACCTGCGAAGAGTGCCATGGAGCGGGCGGTCACCTTGACGGCGCTACAAATTTTAGAACCTCAAACTGCGAACGCTGCCACCAAAGATTTAACTATAGCCCTGATTTAGCTCGTGCTAATCCGCTAAACAACGGAAATCCCGATCTATCTCTTAGCTCTAAATTTAAATCTATGGGACCAGGATGTGGCTCTGAAGGCTCTCAGTCCTACTTCACCGCTCACTACGAAAAGGGTATGCGCTGCGTAACCTGCCACGATCCGCACGATAACACCGGACCGGTAGTTGGTGATAAAACCGTCAAGGGCGTAAATTATAACTCAGAGCAGGGCTATTTGAGCGCGTTTTATACAAAGCCTAAGATCACAAAAGAGTGCAAAGACTGCCACCAAGAGCAAGCCTACATCGCCGCAAGAGCCGATACGCATAAAGACAATACCTGCGCATCTTGCCACATGCCGTTTATGATGAGCTGCGAGAACTTCTACGCTATTCAGTTCCAAGACAATGCGGGATTCGATACTCAAAGAAGATCTCACATCTGGAAGATCGACATCGATCCTGCCAGAAAATCTCTAGTCGCAGGCGAGGCCGCCAAGGGTCCGAGAGACGCGAAAGATTGGCACTTCCAAAGAAATAAAGATGGACGAAATTTCGTCGATCTTATGTGGTCGTGCGCACGAACATCTTGGGCGGATAAAGATATGCAAGATACTAAAGGCTGCCACAGCCCTGTCGTTTCCGAGCTAAAAGAGACGCTTCACTTCAAGAACCAAAAGCAGGTTTACGATGAGGTTATGGGCTGGCAAACTCCGGTTAAGAGCGACTTCTCGCAGGTTAAGATCGGTATTCAGGGAATTTACTCGATCCTTGAGACCAAAAAGCTTGACTCCAGCGACAAAACTCGCGTTTACGAGCTGATCGAAAAAGCTCAAGACACCGTCGATCTTATCGAAAAAGACGGCTCATGGGGTATGCACGGCTTTAAATATACTAAGCAAAGGCTAGAGGCCGCTAAAGAGTATATCAAAGAGGCTCAAAGAATTCTAAATAATAATTTATAATTCTTTCGGGGTCGCATAAGTTCGCGGCCCCGAAATTTAAAAGGCAAATGTATGCAAAAAAGACTAAAAATTTTCTTGCCTATCGTTTTGGCAAGCTGCGCGTTGGGCGCGAATTTAACTACGCAAGAACAAAAAGAATCTTATAGCATCGGAGCTTCTACCGGAAGCTATGTTTCAAACCAGCTGCATTCACAAGCCGCGTTAGGTGTCAAATACGACTTAGATGCGGTGATAGAGGGGTTTTTGGACGCTCTTAAAAAGCAGCAGAAGCTAAAAGATGAGGAAATTATTGCGCTTTTGAATCAAAGAGCCGATAAGCTAAATAAGATCGTAGAAACAAATTCCAAAGCGGAGCTTGATAAAAATTTAAAAGCAGGCAAGGAATTTATGGCGAAAAATGCCAAAAATCCGGACGTTAAAACCACTAAATCCGGTCTTCAATATGAAATTCTAAAGCTAGGTATGGGCGAAAAGCCAAAGCCTGAGAGTGTAGTAGTGATGAACTACAAGGCGTATTTGACGAATGGTAGCGTATTTGACGATACTTTCGCGTCTAAAATTCCGGCGCATCTTTCTATGATAGGCTTAATTGACGGATTACGCGAGGGGCTGCTTTTGATGAATACGGGCTCGAAATATAAATTTACAATCCCTAGCAATTTAGCCTACGGCAACGTGGACGTAGATAGAATTCCTGCGGGTTCTGTGGTAATTTTTGAAGCCGAACTACTAAAAGTTTTAAAGCCCGGCGAGCTTGCCGATGCGGCCAAAAAGCTTAGCGAGAGCGAGGCTAAAAGCTTTCACGACGCAAATAAAACAAAGTAGTTTTGCTTAAATTTAGTCGGAGGAGAATATGCAAAAGCAAAGAAGAAATTTTATAAAATCCGCCGCACTCGGCTCTTTGGGGCTTGGCGCAATCGCCTCAAGCTTGCTCGCACAAAACGGCACAGATAAAAATGCGCAAGACGCAAATACGAGCGCCAAAAAGCAAGAGCCTAAAAAGCCGCACTACGGTATGATCTTCGATCAGAACAAATGCGTCGGCTGTACCGACTGCGAGGTCGCCTGCCAAAAGGTAAATTTGGTCCCGAAAGGTCAGATGAGGCTTTTTATCCAGGATAAAACCGATCCGCTAAATTTAAAAGAAAAGCGCTATGTTAGAGTATCTTGTCAGCAGTGCGAGGACGCGCCGTGCGTGAATGTCTGCCCGACAAAAGCCTGCCACAAGGATGAAAAAACCGGCATCACGACTATGAACACCGATGATTGCATCGCCTGTAAATACTGCATCGTCGCCTGTCCTTACGACGTGCGCTTTATAAATCACGAAACAAGAGCCGCAGAGAGCTGTAACTTCTGCTTGGATACGAATTTAAAAGACGGCCATGAGCCCGCCTGTATCGAGGCGTGCAGATACGAGGCGATCGTATTCGGCGATCTAAACGACGAAGAATCGCACATCAGCAAGCTACTTCGCGTAAAAGACAGCCTGCGCATGCGTCCTGAGTGCGGCACGAAGCCGAGCCTGCGCTATATTCCTGCGGTAAAACTAGGAGTGTGATATGAACGGAGCTATAAATTTCACTGCGACCTTCTCGCACGGCGTGGAGTGGGGCTGGCCGATAGCGGTTTATCTTTTGCTAGCGGGTATGAGCGGCGGCGCGTTAGTAGTCGCGATCCTCGTCAAATTTTATAAAAAGCAGACCGAAAGCACGCCGCTGTTTAAGGCTGCGTCGTTGCTATCTTTCGTAGCAATCCTTCTGGGTATGGTCTGCCTGGTAGCCGATTTAGAGCGGCCGCTACTTTTTTGGAAAATTTTGATTAACTATAACTTCACATCGGTTATGTCCGTGGGCGTGGCGGCGCTTTGCGTCTATATCCCGCTTAGCTTCGTAGCCTACCTTTATGCGTTTGAAGCTGATCTTAGCGGATTTTTATCGCGCAGACTTACTTTTTTAAAAGGGCTTTTCACGCTCGTAATGAAAATTTTAAACGCGCTTCGCCCGCTGCTTCTTGCGCTTACGCTTGTTTTTGCGGTTGCGATCTGCGCCTATACGGGCTTTTTGATCTCGGTTTTGGTTAGATTTCCTATCCTTAATACTGCTGTTTTACCTGCGCTTTTCGTGGCGTCGGGCTTGTCAGCGGGTATTGCGGGATCTAGCCTAATAGCCGCGCTTTTCTTTAAAGCCGATCCGCACGGAGGCGATCTTAAAGCTTTACACGCAGTCGAGTGGCCGGTTTTGGCGATGGAAATTTTACTAATCGGCATGATTTTCGTCTCGCTAGTAACGGGCGGCGACGTGCAAAAAGCCGCCAGCGTCGCCTTTAGCGAGGGATTTTATGCGAAGATGTTTTGGCTAGGCGTCGTGGGCGTAGGCTTTTGCGTACCGCTAGTTTTAAATTTCACACTGGGCAAAAAGATCGCTCACACCGCGTTTGCGTTCTACATTAGCGCGCTGGCCAGCGTGGTCGGAGTATTACTTCTTAGGATGTTTATACTATACGCGGGACAAACTTACGATATAATAATGTAAAACTGCGGAGGGTTAATGAGCGCGCTAAAAATATTAAAATTTTTCATCTCTTATAAGTTCGCGCTCTGCCTCCTCTTTATCCTAGCCGCAGGTGCCGGCGTCGCAACCTTTTTAGAGAGCATTTACGATACGCAAACTGCTAAAATTTTAGTCTATGAGGCGCGATGGTATGAGTGCGTCATGGGCGCTGCGACGCTGAGCCTGCTCGGCATTATAATTAAAACCAAAATGTGGCGCCGCTTCGGCTCCTTCGTCCTTCACGCGGCATTTATCGTTATCTTTGTCGGCGCGGCGCTGACGCGCTATTTCGGCACCGAGGGCGTGCTGCACGTAAGGGCGGGCGAGAGCGAAAGCGAGATGGTAAGCGTCAAACCATACTTGCAAATCCGCACGCAAGACGCGCTGTTTGAGCATTCGCTAAATCTATCTCAGATCGGCGATAACGATTTTAGCTTCACGCAAAGTATAAATTCCAAAAGCTTCACCGTCAAATTTGGCTCCTACAAACCCGCGCCCAAAGGCGAGCAGGGCACGCTTGCGGTAAAAGCGGGCTTTGAGGGTGGAAGCGAGCAAGAAGCGCAGCTGCGCGGCGGCGCGGGCTGGCTCGGGGAACCCAAAATTTTAAACTTTGACGGCGAGGAGATAATGCTAAGCTGGGGCTCGAAACTGATAGAGCTTCCGTTTGCGGTAAAGCTTTTGAAATTTAAGCTCGAACGCTACCCAGGCTCGCAAAGCCCGTCATCCTACGCCAGCGACGTTGAAATTTTAAAAGAGGGCAAGAGCGCAGGGGAGCATGAAATTTATATGAATCATCCGCTAAACTTTGACGGCTTTAAGCTCTTTCAATCCTCCTACGACACCGACGAGCTGGGCACGGTGCTGGAACTTAATCGCGATCCGGGCAAAATTCCAACCTATTTCGGCTATTTCTTGCTTTGCGTCGGATTTATCGGCAATCTTTTTACCGCGGGCAGCAGGTTTAAAAAGCTCGCTAAATTTATCAAAAATAACGCGCCTGCCGCGCTTCTTTTGATTGCGCCGCTTTTTTTCAGCGTTGAGCTTCGCGCCGCGGATGAAAACTATCTAGCAAATCTTAAAGCCAACTCGCGCGTTCATGCAAATGGCGCGTTCGCGGAGCTCTTGGTGCAAGATTACATGGGTAGGATCAAGCCGCTTAGCACGGAAGCAAGCGAGATCGTAAATAAAATTTCAGGCACGGATTCGCTCTACGGCTTAAGCGCCGAGCAAATGATCCTAGGAATGAGCCTAAATCCCGCGTTTTGGCGCAATCAAAAGATCATCAAGATTAAAAACGACGAGATCAAAAAGATGCTAGGCTTAGCGCCGCAGGAGAGATATGCGAGCTTTAATTCGGTCTTTGATGAAAACGGCAACTACAAGCTCGCGCGCGTCGTGGACGAGGCTAATGAAAAAAGCGCCTCGCGCCGCGGCGTGCTCGATAATGAGCTGATTAAATTCGACGAGCGGCTAAATATCGCGTATCTGACCTTTAGAGGGGTGTTTTTTAAATTTATCCCCGTGCCGAACGATCCGCAAAACACCTGGCTCTCGCCGAACGACGCCTTTGCGGATTATAGTATCGCTCCGCAGATCAAAGGCGTGCTAAACGACTATCTAAACGGCTTGCAAGATGGAATTTCGGATAATGATTGGACTAAAGCGGATGCAGCACTTGCGGAGCTGAAAAACTACCAAAGAGCCACCTCTGCAGCTATTCTTCCTAGCGTTAGCCGCGTCAAAGCCGAGGTGTTTTACAATAAAGCTTCGGTTTTCAAAAAGCTAGTTTATTGCTATATGATCCTAGGCGGTGTAGCTCTTGTTTTGGCGCTTTTGGGCACGCTTTGCGGCAAGCGCTTTGAGCTAGCGCAAAAAATTTTATTTGCGGCCTTTGCCGCAAGCTTTGCGGCGCATACTCTCGCGCTTACGCTGCGCTGGTATGTAGCGGCTCACGCGCCGTGGAGCGATAGCTACGAATCGATGATCTACATCGGCTGGTCGGCGGCGCTTGCGGGGATCATATTTTTTAGAAAGTCCCTACTTACGCTAAGCGCGAGCTGCTTGCTGGCTAGCATCGTGATGCTCGTAGCGCATATGAGCTTCGTAAATCCGCAGATTACCAACCTCGTGCCGGTGCTAAAATCGTATTGGCTTAGCATCCACGTCTCGGTTATCACGGCTAGCTATGGATTTTTAGGGCTTAGCTGCCTGCTTGGGCTTTTGGCTCTTGTTTTGATGGCTCTTAAAAACAGCGCCAATCGCGAGCGGCTTAACGCTCAGATCAGATATATAACGGCTATCAACGAGATCAGCCTCATCGTGGGGCTTTCGATGCTGACGCTAGGAAATTTCTTCGGCGGCGTGTGGGCGAATGAGAGCTGGGGGCGATACTGGGGCTGGGATAGCAAAGAGACCTGGTCGTATGTTTCAATCATCGTCTATGCGATCGTGCTGCATCTAAAGCTTATCCCGAAGCTCGGCTCGATTTACGTTTATTGCGTGAGCTCGACGATTGCGTATAGCTCGATCATAATGACCTATTTCGGCGTAAATTTTTACCTCACCGGCATGCACTCTTATGCCGCGGGCGATGCGCCGCAGATACCCGCGCCGTTTTATTGTATAATAGCGGCGGTATTTTTAATAATCGCTCTTGCTTTCAGGGGCAGGGACGTAAAAACGATATGAAGGAGTAAATTTGAAAAAATTTCTAATAGCGCTGGTTTTGGCCGCCGCGGCAAACGCGGGCTTTATCAGCGAGGGCATTCAGGCGCAGCAAAGCGGCGATCATAAAAAACTCGCAGAAATTTACGAGCGAGCGTGCGGTTTGGAAAATAAAGCTTCGGGCTGCTATAATCTGGCCGTTTTGTATTTTGAGGGCACCGGCAACGTAGAGAAAAATTTCGAAAAAGCGATCAGCCTCTACGAGAAGGCGTGCAGCGCTAAATTTGCGCTTGCGTGTAATAATCTAGGCTATGTCTACGAAAGCGGCAACGGCGCGGATCAAAATTTCACCAAAGCTGCGGCTTATTACGAAAAAGCCTGCAAAGATAACGAAGGCTGCACATCGCTCGGGCTTTTATACGCAAACGGCGCCGGGCTTACAAAGGATGTCGCTAAGGCGGCGAGCCTTTATGAAAAAGCCTGCACCTACGGCGATATGATGGGCTGCAACAACCTGGGCTATCTGTATCTAAAGGGCGAAGGCGTGCAGCAAAGCTTCGCAAAGGCTAAAATTTTTTACGAAAAAGCTTGCGGCGGCGACATCGGCATCGGCTGCAACAATCTAGGTTATCTATACGCTTTCGGGCAAGGAGTAGACCAGGATTATAAGCAGGCAAAGCAGCAGTATGAAAAGGCGTGCAACCTCGGACACTTCGACGGCTGCAATAACTTAGCCATAATGTATGCCGAAGGTAAGGGCGTGAAGTCCGATAACGCCAAAGCAAAAGAGTTTTTCAAAAAAAGCTGCGACGGCGGCATCAAGATGGGCTGCGAGAATTTGGAATTTTTAAACTCGATTAGTAAGTAAATTTAAAACATCAAATTTTTAAGGAGATAGTATGATTTTACGTTCGTTTTTGGCTTCGGCCGCCCTTGTTGCGCTCGTTTGCGGCGCCTCCATGGATGGGGCTAATAAGCCGGCAAAGCCTATGTTTCAAAGCGTGGATCCAAGCAAAGCTACGCTTGTAGGAAGCGGAGAGGGTAAAGAATACTGCGCCGTTTGCGGAATGAGCCTGGTTAAATTTTATAAAACCAACCATGTTGTAAACGGCAAGCAAGTAGCTTCTCTGCACTGCTTGTACGAGATTACGGGCGGTAAAATTCCAAGCGATGCGCAGGTTGTCGATACGAAAAATCTAAATTTAATCGACGTAAATAAAGCCTTTTACGTCGTGGGTAGCAAGGTCAAAGGCACGATGAGCCGCAATAGCAAATACGCCTTCTCAACCGAAGCCGACGCTAAAGAATTTCAAGCCGAAAACGGCGGCGAGATAGTGAGCTTCGCCAAAGCCTACGAGATTGCGGGGCAGGATTTTGAGGGCGATAATAAGATGATTAAAGCCAAGCGTGAGGGCGGCGTTTACGCGCACGGTAAGGAATTTTATGAGACAAACTGCGCTAAAACCGAAGCGAAAAACTTCAAAGCCATCTCCGAGCTTAAAGCTCATCTCAAAAATGCTTGCGACGCGAAAGGCGCGAGCAAGGAGCCTGAGTACGACAAACACCTGCAAGCCGCGGCGCTGTATCTATGGGACGCGCCGGCAAATTTAGGCAGCAGCGGTAAAGATACAAAAGCGAAAAAGCCTGAAAAGATCGTCGTGCCGCAAGGCGCTAAATGCCCGGTCTGCGGCATGCTAGTAGGCAAAAACCCTAACTGGGCGGCGATGATAGAGGTTCAGGGCGGCGAGAACCTGTATTTTGACGGCGTAAAAGACCTGATGAAATACTACTTCCAAAAGGGCAAGGGCTTTGATAAAATTTTCGTAACTGACTACTACAAGCTACATAAGATCGACGCTAAAAGCGCCTTTTTCGTGCTTGGCTCCAACGTCTTAGGGCCGATGGGCGACGAGCTCATTCCGTTTGAGAGCGAGAGCGCGGCTAAGACCTTCGCTAAAGATCACGGCGGCAAGAGCGTACTTAAATTTGACGAAATCAAAGAAAGCGTGATAGAAGGGCTATAGGGGCTATGAGGCTCATTTGCGCTTTAATTATCTTTTTTGCCGCCCTTTACGCGCTCATTGCAGTACATTATGTAAGCTTTGATCGCGCAAAGGGCGAGCAGTGTCTGCAAAAGCTCGCACGCGAGATAAAGGACGTGCGGCTCTCAAGCAGCTTTAAGAGCAAAGCTTACGCGGAGTTTGTATATGATAAGTAAAAATTTTATCGACTACTCCGTAACTCTGCTGCGAAAAGACAGAGCCGATCACTCCTTTAGCTTCGCGATATTCGCCTTTATCGTTTTTATTTTAAGCTCGGTGCTTTTCATCTCGGGCTCCATTCAAAACGATCTCGAAAAGGTCATCAAGCTCAGACCCGACATCGTAGTAGAGGCTCTACGCGCGGGTAAACGCGATCTGATGCACGACGGCTATATCTACGACATTTCTAAAATCGCGGGCGTCAGCGAAGTGCAGGGCGCCGTGGACGGGATGTATTACTTCGCTCAAAAGCGCGTTTGGTTTCATATCGTAGGCGACGAAAGCCTGAGCGAAAACGAAATGGTCGTAGGCGAGGGGGTAAAGGCGGCAATGGGCGAGTGGTACTACGAGGACGAGTTTCACTTCCTAACTGAACAGCGCCTAATCGCGATTAAGATCAATAAAATTTCGCCGCACGAAAGCAGCATCGTCTCAAACGACGTGATCTATCTAAACCCCGCTACCGCGCGCGAGGTGCTAAGCCTGAAGGAGGGCGAATACACCAAGCTCTACGTAAGCGTGCCCAACCCCAACGAAGTAAGCGAAGTGGCGCTTAAGATCGTAAATTTATACCCCAACACGGAGGCTCTTAGCGCGGAGGATGCGGTAGCCGAAGTGAGGCATCTGTATTATTACAAAGGGGGGATCTTTATGGTGCTTTACGCCGTGGCGATGATCTCGTTTTTCATCTTACTGAAAAATCAAATTTCGCTCGCATACGGCGAGAAGAAAAAGGAGATCGCGATCTTGCGCAGTATAGGCTTTTGTATAAAGGACATCATCGCGATGAAATTTATTCAAAATTTCATCGTCTCGCTAAGTGCTTATCTGCTCGGCGTCGCGGGCGCTTATGCTTATGTTTTTGTTCTAGACGCACCGCTTCTGCGCGATATATTTTTAGGCGGCGAGCTGCGAAATTTCATCACCTTCACGCCTGCGATAAATTTTAATATGCTCTTTTTGATCTTCGTCTTTAGCGTGATCCCGTTTTTAGCCTTCGTCATCATCCCATCCTGGCGCATCGCTATAGGCGATATGAGCGAGGCGGTCAAATGAGCAAGATAGAGATTAAGCAGCTTTATAAAATTTACAACGAGGGCAGGGCGAATGAATTTCGCGCTTTGAAAAATATAAGCTTAAGCGTCGAGGAAGGGCAGATAGTAATCTTAAAAGGCGTTAGCGGCAGCGGCAAAAGCACGCTTCTATCCATCATAGGCGCGCTTTCTAAGCCGAGCAGCGGCGAGGTTTTGGTGGGCGGCGCAAACGTCTCTAAGCTTGCCGATATCGAAAGCTCCGCGTATCGCCACAAAAAAATCGGCTTCATCTTTCAGTCTTTCAACCTGCTTGAGGCGCTTAGCGTCTATAAAAACGTCCTTGCGCCGCTTAGCCTTGAGCGGCTGAGCAGAGATGAGCTTGGCGCGTGCATAGATGAAGCGATGCAGATCGCCAATATCGCGCATAAAAAAGATCAGATCGTCTCGAGCCTTAGCGGCGGCGAGAAGCAGCGCTGCGCCATCGCAAGGGCGCTCGTGATGAATCCGCAGATCATCTTGGCCGACGAGCCGACGGCAAATTTAGACAAACAAAACTCGCTCGGCTTTATCGAGATGCTCTCAAAGCTCAAAGAGCTAAAAAAGACCGTTTTGATCGCGACGCACGATATACTCTTCGACGAGTTAAGTTTCGTAGATCGATATGTGTTTTTAAAAGACGGAGAAATTTCTACATGAGCGTATTTTTATCGGGTAGCGTGATCGCGTTTTTGGCTGTGGAGCTCATCGTAATAGCGCTGATGGCGATCTCGCAGTTTCACATCGTGCGGATCATGCGCTACTGGGACTTTAACGCCACCTCAAATTTACAATACGCCCTGGAGAAAAGAAACTATCTCATCAACACCATTTTGTTCTTCACGATAGCGTGCAAGATCATTTTGTTTATATTTTTCGCGCTCTGCCTAAACGAGCTCTCTTCGATCGTGCCGGGCGCGATGTGCTCCGCGGGCGTCGTGGGCTCGAACCGCTATGGCAACATCCTGCTGCTTTTAAAAATTTTACTGATCTTCGGCTTTGGGCTCTGGCTTATTTTAAACAGCCTCGATCTTAAAGCGGGCAAATTTCCCTATTTAAAGCGCAAATACCTGATCTTTACCATCCTTTTTACGGGCGTTTTGGCGGAGTTTATTTTAGAAATTCTATTTTTTACCAATATCCCGCTGCGCGTGCCGGTGTTTTGCTGCTCGGTCGTATTTCGCGCGCCGAAGCTGCCGTTCGGCTATACGCAGGCACTTTTGGCGACTTTTTTCTACGCGATATTAGGCGCCATTTTGATCTTAAATTTCTTAAAGCAGTCGATGGCGAGCTTTGCTCTGAATTTGCTCTTTTTGTTCGTCGCATACTACGCGATCACCTATTTTTTCGGGCTTTACGTTTACGAACAGCCCAACCATAAATGCCCGTATTGCATGCTTTTGAAGGATTATTACTTCGTCGGCTATGCGATTTGGGGCTCGCTATTTTTGGGTATATTTTTCGGCATCGTGCCCTTTTTAACGGAGCTCATCACCAAGCGCGCCTACACCCACCTGCTTAAATACTCCTCGTTCTGGCTCATTCTAAACGCGCTCATCTGCAGCGCCTACGTCGTCAAATACTACTTCGTGCGGGGCGCGCTGCTATGATTAAGAAAATCTTTGCCGCGGTTTTGCTCGCCTGCGTGATGGGGCTGCTCATATCGTCCATGGATATAGCGGAATCCAAAATTTCCGTGCGCCACGGCAACACCGATAAGCAGCCGCTGCAGATCGAATTCGGCAAATATCTATGCCATGAGAGCGGCACGGTGATAAACGGTCTGTACAACACCGCTCAGGCCGTTATGCCAAACGGCGATACATATTTTTTCAACGACATCGCAAACGTCTTCATGTGGCTGATGCGGCAAAAAGACAAAGATGAGATCGTGGTGTGGGTTTATTCGCAAGACACCGAAAAATACATCATCGCCAAGGACGCTTGGTACTCGCGCGTCGAGATCACCCCGATGGGCTACGGCTTTGGCGCGTATGAGTTTCACAACTACGGCAGGAGCGACTACTACTACGACGAGATTGTGCTGTGCGCCGCTCGCGGCGAAACGCTGCTAAATCCGCTCATCAACATCTTGCTATCCGAAAATAAAATTTAGCTTTGCGATGGATCGGAAATAAAATTTAACCCTACGACGGATATGAAATAAAATTTAGCCGTGTGGCAGGTAAGAAATAAAATTTAACTCCGCAGCAGGCGTGACTTGTCGCAGATACGGCTCGTCGTTTGAATTTTGCCCGCGTGCGGCTTGAAAATTTTACCCGCGCCCGCACCTTTTATTAAATTTTACCCGCTACTGTTTTCGTTAAATTTAGCTCGCGTCCATTCGTCTTAATTGAAATTTAGCCCGCATTAGCTCATTAAGCTAGCCTAAAATTCAGCCTGTATCGGCTTACTATTATTAAATTTACCCGTCTATGTCTAAACTCTCGCTCGTCCGCTTTTATGGAATTTAGCTCGCATTTGCCTAGGCTCGCATCGGCTTGCTCTCGTTAAATTTGATCCATCCGTGCCGCCTGTTCGCTACCCCATCAATATCGCTTGCTCGTTTGCCGCTTCGTCCGCGCCGCCGATCAGTTTAAAATTCCAAGCCGCAACGATACGCGCTCGCTACATAAAATTTTATCTCGCGTCTACCGCTTGCGTTAAATTTAGCTCGCGTCTGCTTGGATGTCACCGCTCGCGCGATCAATAAATTTATATCAATACGGGCGCCGAAATTTTAAGCTATAATGGCGCTAAATTCCACATCAAAGGAGCGAAAATGAGCGAAATTTTAGATCAGACGCTGCAGTGCGCGAAAGAAATTTTAGGTGCGGAGGCACTGGATTTTAAGATCGAGCGCGGTCGTGGGGCTATTTTTTAGCGGCGTGAAGCTGAGCGGAGGCGCGTGCGGGCTTAGCTATACGCCGCTAAAGTCCCTATCGGGCGCTGTTTGCTGCCCCTCGCAGGCAAGCGCGATGCCCGATTCGGGCAATATCGCGGGCAAGAGCGTTCGCTATCTGCTGCGCGACCTAAACTCCGCTGCGCCGCTTAAAAAGACGCTCGCACTTGCCGCACTAAATGCGTTTGGAAGGGCGTGTTTCGATAAAATCCGCGCGGATTACGACGTGAAATTCGGCGCCGATCCCTTTGAGCAGCTGCGGATCGAGCGCGGCAGCTTTAGCGTCGTCGTGGGCGCGCTGGTGCCCTACATCAAGACGCTGATGAAAAATGGCGCGGATTTTAAAATTTTAGAGCTTGACAAAAGTACGCTCAAGGAGGCTGAGCTGCCGTTTTATCTACCTGCAAGCGAGGCCGCAAGCGTCGTGCCGCGCGCCGATAACGTGATAATCACGGCTACGACGCTCATCAACGACACGCTGGATGGGCTTTTGCGTCTGAAAAAAAGCGGCGCCAAGCTCGTGCTCGTGGGGCCTACCACGCCGCTACTGCCGCAGGCGCTGTTTGAGCGCGGCGTGGACTTTGCGGGCGGCACGCTCGTGCGGGATGCGGACGCGGTGCTTGATATCATCGCGCAGGCAGGCTCGGGGTATCACTTTTTGGGTAAATTTGCCGATAAAATCACGATTTGCAAGAGCTAGCGCGCGGATTGAAATTTTAAAATTTAGCGCACAAGCGGCTTTGCAGCGGATTTTTATAGATCTACGCGAACGTTTTAAGAGGTCTTTTTTTAAAAACGATGTAAAATGTCCGCTTTAGAAATGAGAGGAGCTATAGATGAATAGCAAAAGACGAAATGTGATGAAATTTAGCCTGGCGTGCGTAGCTTCGCTACTTTGCGTCGGTACTGCCTCGTTTGGGGCGAGCTTAAATTCGAAGGAGAAAAATATGCAAAAGTGCGTCTATATCGTGCACGGCTACGATGCTTCGCCTAAGAAGCACTGGTTTGTTTGGCTTAAAGGCGAGATCGAAAAATCGGGCGCGAGGGCGGAAATTTTAGCGATGCCTACGCCTGCGCATCCGAGGCTTGATGAATGGCTGAAAACTCTACGCGAAAGCGTGAAATTTGAAGGCGAAGTTTATCTGGTCGGACACAGCCTCGGCTGCCCTACGATCTTAAATTTTTTGCAAAGTAGCGCCGCAAGCAGCGCAGTAGAGGGCGTCGTGCTGGTCTCGGGGCTTGCAAAGCCGCTTAGCGATCCGCAATTTAAAATTTTAGACGAGTTTATGGATAAAGGCTTTGATTTTGAGCGCATAAAAGCCGCCGCAAAACAGCGCGCGGTAGTTGCCGCAAAGGATGATTATATCGTGCCGTTTAGCTTCAGCCGCGAGCTAGCGGGGCAGATCGATGCTAAGTTTTACGAGGTACAAAAGGGCGGGCATTTTTTGGATAGAGACGGCTTTACGAAGCTTGATCTCGTCTATGAAATTTTAGAAAAAATGATGAGGCTAAAGGGCTAGATTTGGGGCAAACGCACCCGCCCGCTCGGTTTTTGCTTCTGCATTCGTCGCTCGCGCTTTTCTATGCTAAAGCTCGGATTTGCTTTGCGGCTAAGATAAGGGTCTCGTATTTAGCCTGAAGGCTTCGCTGCCCGCATAAATAAATAGATAAGCCCGCGGCGCAATCGCCGTTTACGAGGCGAGTTCTGCGCCGTTTTGAAATTTTGCAAACGCCACAGCGGCATAAGGGTATTCTGTGCAAATGTCAAAATGCGGCGGTAAGTAGGCTTAGGATTGCGGCGAGATAAAATTTCGTGTCCGCGGCGGAGCTTTTTCGACGACGAAATTTTAAAATTTTAAGGCAAGCGAGATGAGCTAAATTTTAAATAGCACTCGGCTTGTGCGAGCTAAATCCGTGTTCAAGCTCATGCTGCGTAGGAGATAAAATTTAGTGGGCGCGAAAGGCGCATAAGTTTAACTTTTCTTTTCGTTAAACATATACGAAATCACAAAAACGATCAGACAAACGGGCGCGAACGCAAATGCAAACGCCACTCTCCAGCCTGCCACATGCTCGCCCCAAAAATACCCCGCTGCGAGGCATGCAAAAATCCGCCGTAAAAAGCTCCGAGCGATAAATTTTCTACCGAAAAAAAGCAGTAAACTAAGATTTGGATTTTTTACAAACAGCTTGCTTGGCTTAAAATTTTTATACCTTTTAAACAAATACCAAAGCAGCGCGCAAGCCAAAATCGCAAATATTGCGACAAAACGGCAATCCTTAGCGCGCCCGCCAAAGGAAAAACCGCCAAAATCAAAGCCGCCCGCTAAGCGAGCAAATATCTCGCTGCCCTGTGAAATTTATACCTTTGCTCCGCATCCATCGGTCTTAAGTCCCATAAATTTTTTAAAGAAATTTATATAAAACTTTTAGCGCATCTCTATATCTCTACCGCCCAAATAGTATTTTTCTAGCGGATAATTTAAATTCCCGCAGTTATCAAATTTAAAACCTTTTCCGATACCGACTACGGCATTTTTTCTCTCTTTATAGTATTTCTTCTCGATAATAAAATTTCCTATCGTATCGCACAGATACTCCGAATGGTTAAACTGCATATAATTACCGTTAAATATAGCGAATTTATCAAGAAACAAAGTGCCTGTGACCTCTTCCTCACCACCGTCAACCCTAACTATCGGTCTGTCAAATCCAACGCTCGTATCGTTCAAATTTATTTTTAGATATTTCTTTGGATCGGTTTTTTTAGCCTTTAGCTCTTTCATCAGTATCTGCTCGGTCGTTTTTCCCTCTTGATAATATTTTTCTAACACTTCAAAACAATTCGATAAGTTTATATTTTCTAGTTCATAGTATGCAACCTCGTATCTACTAGACCAAAGACTACCGAAGGTTTTCAACCTATAAGCATCGATCATTTGGTATAATTTCACATTATTATCTAAATATGCTCCTCCCACTTTTTTATACAACTCCTCTTTGGGTAAAATTCTATCCTCTTTTAGACAATAGCCTTGTTTGTATTTGTTATAGTCGGAAAGAGAAACGACAGCGAAACCTCGTGAAGTGGAGTAATCGGGGATGATGCGGATGAATGCGGCGCATAGTATTATTATAAGAAGTAGCGTGCCTGCTAGGGCTTTAAATTTAATAGACCTATAGAATTTCATATCAGTCCTTTTCTATCCATCCATTCGTTAGAGGCTAATTCTTTCGGGCCTGGAGGAGTTTGTTTGCCCCACAAATAATAACTCAATATATCGGCGCCATAATTGCCCTCTAAGTCTAATCTTAGATCAGTTTCTTTTTTGCTCATCTCTCATCCTTTTTCGGTTACATTCGTTAAGATAAAGCTTCAACTAACTTTATCCGCCGTGAATCCACATATCCAGCTCCTGTTCCGCCGGGGCTTTGATATCAAAATCTATATTTCCGCAATTATCGTATGAGAATTTACGTCGCAGATTTTTCATATGGGTATAAGCCAAGACTTCGTTAAGGCTTTCTAAGTTCTCATATCCGTTTTTTATTCGTATTAAATTTTCTTTGCTTTTGATTTTTGTTAAATCTTCTTTATTGTTAAGCTCAATATACCAACTTATATAATCAGGTCTGGCATAATTCACAAAAAATTTATTCTCTTTTATTAAAAATGATTTTTCTAAAAACATTTTTCCGTTATGAAATGGATTTTTCTCTTCCGATAAGATAATAGGCTGTCTAAAGCCTAAAATTTCATCCTTATACACAAAGTATTTGGATAGATCGGAGATATCTAT